>CAXTVC010000066.1:0-18474 GCA_964247615.1 uncultured Acidobacteriaceae bacterium | reverse complement strand
ATGGTCCATCGCTTCTATGACGAGTACTACTTCCGTCCCAAGGCAGCCTTCCGCGTCGTCTGGAAGGCTATCGTTAACCGCGACGTGCCGCGTCTCTACGTGGAGGCCAAGAGCTTCATGAAGCTCCGCAAGGAGCGCTATGCCATGGTGCGCAAGGCCAAGGAAGAAAACGATCTGCGTCAGCAGGAAAGCGTCAGCATGAACGCCTGATCACCACGATCAATTTGCAGGGGGAAGGGCCGGCAAGTCTTTGTCGGCCCTTTCTTTTGACACACTGTCTTAAGCTGGGAACCTTGGGCAAACACTCACTAACACGCGGACAATATCTTCTGCTCGGCGTCGTCATGTTGTCGGCGCCGGTTGGAGACTCTCTGCTCGCCCGCGGCATGCGGCAGATCGGCCCGGTCGACTTCGGCCATCTCAGCCTGCTTTGGCACGCCCTCTTCAACCCCTATGTCGACGCGGGCATCGTCCTCCTCGTCGGCTTCTTCGCCAGCTACACCACCGCCCTCAGCTGGGCCGATCTCACCTTCGTCACCCCGGCTACCGCCGGCAGCTACGTCATCGTCGCGCTGCTCGGTCACTTCTTCCTCGGGGAACGACTGCCACTCTCTCGATGCCTCGGCGTTGCGCTGATCATGTGCGCTGTGGGTTTCGTCGCGGGCGGTCCGGCCCGCACGGAAACTGCCGAGCTCAAGCGCGCTGACGTAGGGGCCATTCGATGACGCCCACTGCGCAATCCTGGTCGGCCATCGTCTTCGTCGCCGCCTTTGCCATCCTCGGCGAGGTTCTCTTGGCCGCCGGCATGCGGCAAATTGGTGATCTGGATGTCGTCCGTGAGCGGTACGGCCTGCTCGGCGCCATTCGCACCGTGCTGAGCAACGTCGTCTTCGTCCTCGGGGCCCTGTGCATGGCGTTGAACTTCTTCTGCATGCTCTTCGCCCTCAGCATCGCGCAGCTATCTCTCGCCGGCCCGGCCATCGGCGCGCTCACCTACATCGGCAACGCCGTAGCGGCCAAGTTCTTCCTGAAAGAACGGGTCGATAGCCGCCGCTGGCTCGCAACCCTGTTTGTAGCCCTAGGCGTCATTTTGCTGCGTTAAACAGAGCCTCAGACGCGTTTCGCTGCAAGCAGCCGCATCAGCCCGGTGCGCGGCAGATCCGGCGTAAGAAACAGCCGACGATTCCCCAAGTCACATGTGATTGCCTCCGCAGCCAGCCTGCCGCTGCGTACCGCGCCTTCCATGGTCGAAGGCCACCCCGTACGGGTCCAGTCGCCTGCAAGGTAAAGTCCCTCCCCAAATGCATCCGCCGCAGGCCGGTACCGGTCCAGCCCCGGCACCACGGAAAACGTCGCCCTCGCCTCTTTCAGCACACCGGACTTCACCAGCCGTGCCTCGCGCACCCGTGGAAAGAACCTCTGCAACTCCCCCAGCGCAGACGCCAGGATCTCCTCACGCGTCTGCTTCAACTCCGGGAACGAGCCGCTGATCGTCAACTCAAGGTACTGCCCCTCCGGCCACTCCGCCGGTGCCATGCGCCGTATGCCCGTCTTGTTAAACATCCATTGGATCCGCGTATCCAGCAGCGCCGCATGATCAAACGTAGTGATCTCGCGGTCGAACCACAGGTGAAGGGTCGTGATCGGCGCATGGACAAAGTGCCGGAGCGCAGCCTGGAGATCAACATGCGCCTGGCTGCCATGATCCATTGCGCCCGTCAGCTTGGCGGTCTGCTCAAAGGGTCCCGCCAAAAGCAGCAGCGGCGCCTCTACTGTCCCGCCATCCGCCAGGTGCACTCGCCAACGCGCACCGTTTCGTTCTATTCCTTCGACGCTCGCACGCAGACGAATCTCCCCACCCTGCGCCTCAAACTGCCTCGCCAGCGCCGCGTAAAAGGTCGTCAGCGGCTGGGTAGGTATGCCCAGCCGTCCACCCTCAGGATTGGCAAGAAACGACTCATGGAACACCTGCCCCGCATAACGAGTCGAGCATCGCTCAAAGCTGTCATTCAGCGCGCCCACCACCACCGGCTCCCAGAAGTGGCGGATCGCCCGCTCCGTTTGCCCCGTTCGGTGCAGCCACCGGCTGAAGGGCTCTTCATCGGTCGCCGGGTACCCCCGCAGAAAGTCCAGCAGGCCACGCGCAATCGTCGCCTTGTCCCGCAGCCCCAGCATGGGCGCCCGCAGAAAGCTCATCGTGGAGTGCGAGGGCGCGGGCAGCCACTCCGGCCCGAGCACACTGGCGCGCACCGGTGCCTTCGCGGTCCCGGGTTCCAGAAACGTAATCTCGTCATACCAGCGGATGTACCGGTCCGCCCCGGCCTGCTGGCAAAGATCCACGACATTGGTGCAGCAGCCCAGCAGTACATGCTGTGAATCCACCTCTTCGCCCAGCGCAGGGTGCAGGTACGAGTACGCCCGTCCCCCTACATAGGGCTTCCGCTCCAGCAGCAGCACACGGACACCCACACCGGAGAGCGCCACCGCCGCCGCCAGCCCTGCCAGCCCCGCCCCTACAATCACAACGTCGTGCGATGCACTTGCTGCCACGCTCAAGCACCCAGCCTTGCGATGCCCGAGGCAATCAGACCGCGTCCCAGGATCCCCAACTTCTCCGAAATGTGGACAGACACGCGCTCCCGCAACACTGCTTCAGGGTTGCGGGCAACCCGATCCAGCAGCCGGCGGTAAATCGTCGCGAGCACCTCCATAGCCGGCCGCGCATCCGCATCCAGCAACGGAATCAGTTCATCCGCCGCACGGTAATACGCTCTCGCTCGCCCAATCTCCTTGGCAAACAACGCCTGCATCTCCGCAGATGCAGCCCCACCGCGCAACTCGCGCAGGAACCCATCCGGTGACAACCCAACCTCACGCATGTCATCGAACGGCAGGTAGACCCGACCACGCTCTGCGTCTTCACGCACATCGCGCAGGATGTTCGTTAATTGAAACGCGATCCCCGTATGCTCGGCCAGCAACTCAGCCTGCGGGTCCGTGTAACCAAAGATGCGAATGCACACCAGACCTACCACCGAGGCCACCAGGTAGCAGTACCGGTACAGCGCGTCAAACTCTTCGTATACCTGGTACTCGCGCAGACCCTGCCCATGCGCTGCAACGTCGGGGCCGTGCATCAACTCCACCCCTTGCGGTTGCGGCTGCAGATCCATCGTCGTCCCGGCCACCAGCTGCTCCAGCAGCGCATCGGGGATGCCGAAGCGCCCCTGCGCATCGTTCAGGGCAACAAACACGGGATCACCCACGGCCCCGTGCCGCGACGCCCGCCACTCCTCCGTCCACGCGGCCATCGCTGCCCTCCGCTGCTCCAGCGTCAAGGCCTCGTCATCGGACAGGTCATCAGCCTTGCGCATAAAGGCGTACACCGCACACATGGCATCGGACTTGCCCTGCGGCAGCACTCGAAACGCCCAGTAGAAGTTCTTGGCCTCACGCCTTGCCACGGCGCGGCAATGGGCATAGGCAGATGCAACCGCCGCAGAAGAGGGCTGTGTCATAGTGAACTCCTCGTCCTCCGCCGCGGCTTTGCGGATGGCACGGCGGAGCGCAGCTTGCCCAGAAGCGCGCCTCCAAGCAGCCTCAACTTCACGCTCTTGGTTACCACTGGCCGGGCACGCAGGGTGTCATAACCCTGCGCCGCGATGGCGTCCAAAATGGCCAGCCCACCCTTCACAAATAGGGAAAGCGTCGACGCCAGGTCGGCTTCCACGAGCTCCGTAATGCGCCGTCCACGCAACAGGCGCGCCCGCGCATCGCCTACCAGGAACTCCATCATGGCGCGAAAACGATCGTCAAAGCGCCGCTCGGCAATCTGCGCATCCGTTACACCGAAGCGCTCCATCGCATCCGCCGGCAGGTAGCGCCGTCCACGATCGAACCAGTCCGTCACGATGTCCTGATAAAAATTCGCCAGCTGCAGACCCGTGCAGATCTCATCGGACAACGCAAAGATCTCTGCGTCGTGATATCCCGACACAAGCAGCACCAGCCGTCCAACCGGGTTCGCCGAGTACCGCGAATAGCGCTCCAGCGTCGCCAGCGAGGCATGGTGCGTGTACACCTGGTCCTCCTCAAACGCCGAGATCAGGTCATCAAACGGCTCAATCGGCAACGCACACGCCGCAATCGTCGGTTGCAACGCCACGTATACCGGGTGCCGCGACCGCTCCGGCTGCTCGAAGCACTGATGCAGCATGCCCCGCCACTCCGCCAGCAGTTCGGTCGCCAGCTTCGTGTCCCCAACCTCATCCCCCAGGTCGTCCGACGTACGACAAAACCCGTACACGCTCTGGAAATGTGGCTTCAACGCCGTCGGCAGAAAGAAGGTGGCCACATGGAAGTTCTCATAATGCGTCTCCGCCAGGTGCTTGCACCACGCCTGCGCCTCCGCCAACGTGGGTCGCACCGCCGGCGTGCCGTACGGCGATGGCGCACCCGACAGCGATCCCTGCAAAGCCTCGGTCAATACGCTCATGCCGGCACCCGTTGGGTGTCCCGGTGCCTATGCATCACCGCTGCTTCGCCAACCGCTCCATCGCCAACCGCTGCATGCGGATACACCGCTGTCTTGATCTCCGGCCGTGTGCCCTCCGCAGGCCGCGTCAGCATGCTTTTGAACAACGCCGGCACCTCCTCGAGCGAGGCCGTCCCGGTCAAAAACGCCGCCCAATCAAACCGCCCCGACTGGAGCAGCGCAAACGCACGTCGCGCCGTCGCAGGCGTGTGATGAAAGCTCGCCTTGATCGTCAGGTCGCTGTAGTGCAGCAGGTTCGTGTCGAAGGCGGCGGTCGTGCCGGCCGGTGGCCCGCCAAACAGGTTAACCGTGCCCCCCTTGCGCGCCATCTGCACCGCCCACCCCCAGGCCTCGGGCGTGGCCACGGCCTCAAACACCACGTCCGCCCCGCGCCCTTGCGGCGTAAGCGCCCGTGCCGCCGCTACCGGGTCGTCAACGTCACCGATGCGCACCACCTGCGACGCTCCCAGCCCCCGCGCGGTCGCTACCTGGTCCAACCGCTTCACCACCGCAATCACCTGCAGCCCCATGGTCGCTGCCGCATGCACAAATAACAGGCCAATGGGCCCCGCACCCAGCACGATCGCCGTCTGCCCCGCCCGCGCATTGGACTCTTCCATCCCACGCACCACGCACGCCAGCGGCTCCGTCAACGCCGCCGCCGCCATAGGCATGTCGTCCGGCACCCGTAACGTGTTCTTTTCAACAATCCGCATCGGCACATGCAGGTACTCCGCATACGCTCCATTGTTGAAGAGCAGGTCGTCACAAAGATTTTGCTGGTCATTCCGGCAGAAAAAACACCGGTCACACGGCGCCGAGTTCATCGGCACCACGCGGTCGCCCACCACAAAGCTCTTTACTCTGTCACCGACCGCGACCACGGTCCCGGCAAGCTCATGCCCAAACACACGGTTCGCCGTCAGCATGCGCGCATGGTAGCCACGCCGATACACCTTCAGGTCCGTGCCGCAGGTTAGCGCCGCGTCCACACGCAGCACCAGTTCCCCTGGCCCCGCCACGGGCAGCGCGACCCGCTCCAGCCGAAGGTCTTCCCTGCCGTGTAACACCGCAGCCAGCATGCTTTCGCTCACGTCCCATTTTCTCATCCCGCGCGGAACCGCGGCCATGCCCGTCTGCATCTGGTACCCTGACCTCCACGGACACATGAATCTAGTCTCTCCAGGAGCCTTCGCCAAGCGCATCGTAGCCTCGGTGCAGGACTACTCCCTTCTCACGTTCCACGCTGTGGCCGCCCTGTTCTCCGCGCCCCACTACTACGCCGATACGTTCATCCAGCTCGACTCCATCGGCGTCGGCTCCATTCCTATCGTCATCCTGGTCGGCTTCTTTACCGGCGCCGTGCTCACCCTGCAGTCAACCACCACGCTCAAGCAGTTCGGCGCCGTGGACCTCACCGGCAAGCTCGTCGCTCTGTCCATGATCAAAGAGCTCGGCCCCGTGCTCACCGGCGTCATGGTTGCCGGCCGCAACGCCTCGGGTATGGCCTCGGAGCTCGGCTCCATGAAAGTCTCCGAGCAGATTGATGCCATGCGCGCCCTCGGCACGGATCCCATCCGCAAGCTCGTCACCCCACGCGTTGTCGCGACCGTCCTCATGCTCTTTTTTTTGACCATCATCTCCGATGCCTTTGGTGTCTGCGGCGGCGCGCTCGTCGCGGTCACCCTGCTGCGCCAGAGCGGATCGGCCTTCTTCCACACCGCCTTCGACGGCCTGGTGCGCGGCGACGTGGTCGAAGGCCTCACCAAGCCCATCTTCTCCGGATTCATCATCGCCACCGTTGGCTGCTACTACGGCCTGTCCACCACCGGCGGCACCCGCGGCGTGGGCAAGGCAACCACCCAGGCCGTCGTCACCTCCTCCGTTCTGCTGATCATCGTGGACACCTTCGTGACCAAGCTCATGATCGGGATCTTCGGAAGCTGACGCCCGATGCCAGACATCTCTTCCCCCGGCCAGCCCTCCTCTGAAGCGGTTGTCACCTTCCGGAACGTCGGCATCACCTTTGACCGAGATCCCGTGCTGCACGACGTCAGTTTCACTGTGGCGCGTGGTGAAACCCGCATCATTCTCGGCCCCGCAGGCGGCGGCAAGAGCGTCCTGATCAAGCTCGCCAATGGCCTCCTGCAGCCTGACAACGGCAGCGTTCGGGTCTTCGGCAAAGACCTCGCCCAGCTCTCGCAACGCAGCATGTTCGAGCTGCGAGCGCACATCGGCATGGTCTTCCAGGAGAGCGCGCTCTTTGACTCGCTCAACGTCGAAGACAACGTCGCCTACCGCCTGCACGAGGAGCAGGTCGCCGAAGCAGAGGCCCACAACCGTGTCGTCGAAGCCCTGCATTTCGTCGAGCTCGAGGGAGCCATCGCGAAGTTCCCCTCCGAGCTCTCCGGCGGCATGCGCCGTCGCGTCTCCATCGCGCGCGCCATCATCAGCAACCCCGACCTTATCCTCTACGACTCACCCACAGGCGGCCTCGACCCCATCACCTCGACCACCATCATCGAGCTCGTCGTCAAGCAGCGCGACGTCTCCGGAACTACCGCTCTGCTCATCACGCATCGCCTGCAGGACGCCTTTACCCTGGCCACGCATCGCTTCAACAACGAGACCGGTCACATGGAACCCATCCCGGATAAGGGCATCGATCCACGCACCCGCTTTCTTGTCCTCAATGAGGGCTGCGTCGTCTTCGATGGCACCACCGAGGAGCTCGTCCACTCCTCCGACCCTTGGCTAAAGGCTTACCTCTCCTGAGGCACAGTCCCCTGCCCTCCAAGGTCTTCCCGCAAGCAGGTACTCTACCCCTGACCCTCATGACGACCTTCCGGCATCCAGACTCCACTTCATCGCCGTCTGCGCACGACCAACCTCTGGCTTCCCTTGCCGCCGACGAGCCGTCGCTCATCCGCAAGCTCTGGCCCCTCGCCGTGCTGCTCGTCGTCATCGCCATCATCTGGCTCTTCCGTCATCGCATTGGCTTTAACCCGCGTTCCTTTGTCCAGCAGCTGCGCTTGGTCTCCGTCCCGGACGTTCTCCTCGCACTCGTCGCCATCTACGTCGGCTTCATACTCCGGGCCACAAGATGGGCCATCCTGCTCGCGCCCGTCCGCAGGTCTTCCACGGCCGAACTCCTGCCCTCACAATTCATCGGCTTCACCGCCGTCGCGCTCTTCGGTCGCGTTGCCGACCTCGCTCGTCCCTACCTCGTCGCCCGTCGCCTCGGCACACCCCTGGCCACGCAGCTCGCGGTCTACTCCATCGAGCGCGCCTTCGATCTCGCCGCCGCCGCCATTCTGTTCTCCGTCACCCTCGCCTTTGCGCCACGCGGCATGCCCCACCACGAAGCCTTCACGCGCGCCGGCCTCTTGTCCCTCGCGGCAACGCTGTTCCTCGCGGCCTTCGCCTGCACCATCCGCTTCGCTGGCGAGTGGCTCGCCGCCCTCGCCAGCAAGCTGCTGCGGCCCATCTCGCCGAAGCTCGCCGACACCGTCTCCGGGCGCCTGCTCGACTTCCGTGAAGGCTTCCGCACCATCGCCTCGTTCGGTCAGTTCCTCGCCACCCTCACCGTTTCTCTAGTCATGTGGCTCGGCATCGCGCTCACCTACCTCGAGTCGGCCCGCGCCTTCAAAGCCTCACCCATCCTCGGGGCCATGTCCTTCACCGGCATCATGCTGCTTCTCGCCACCAGCCTTGGTGCCTCGTTGCTGCAGTTGCCCGTACTCGGGTGGTTTACGCAGATAGCCGCCATCGCCGCGGCCTACCACGGCTTTTACGGGGTGCCGCTGGAGACCGCCTCCGCCTGCGGTGCGCTCTCCCTGCTCACCACGTCCCTCAGCATCATCCCGGCCGGCCTCATCGCCGCGCGAATCGGCGGCGTAAGCCTCCGTGAAGCCTCACGCTCCCCACAGCCAAGCCAATAAGACATCCCACTGCCCCTGAGAAGGGGTATGGCTTCAGCCATGCCATCAGCGACGCGAGCTCCACGCGGCTCTAGCCGCTGCGGGAAGCCAGCTCCAACCGCCCTCAGCCACGAACCTCAACTAAAAATCCAAAGCCACCTGCGAATACGTCGGATCCTGAAACGTCTGGTTCAAGGCCTCCTGCAGCGGCGTCGCGCGCACCCCAAAGATTCCTGGCCAATCGATCACCTCAAACACATCCGGCGTCACCAACGCCTCAAGCTGTCGCGGCGTAAAAGCCGGGTTCTTGTCCCGCAGCGCATTCAGCTTCAACAACAGCCAGAACACACGGTACGGAATCTTGATGATGCGCGCCTTGGCCCCGACTGCCCGCTTCACCGCGCGCATCAGGTCGATGTATTCCACCCGCTCCTGCCCTGTGATGTTGTACGCCCCTGTTTTTTCCGTCTCCAGCGAGCTCACGATCACATCGCAGAAATCCCCCGCATACAGGGGCTGCCGTAGATACCGCCCGTTCCCCGGAATCGGGAACACCGGCACACGCTGCATAAAGCGCGCCAGCCAGCCCACATGCTTGCGATCGAACCAGCCATACATCAGCGTGGGCCGCAGCACTACCTGCTTGATGCCCGACTGGGCCACCAGCGCTTCCTGCGCTTTCTTGGTCTCGGTGTAATCATCCACCGCCTTTGAGTTCACCACTGAGGACGAGATGCTCACCGCATACGGCACCTTGTACTTCATGGCAGCCTCCAGCAGCCGCTCCGTCGCCGTTACGTTGTTCCTTACGTACTCGGCCGCGTAAAGACCCCCGATCTGCGCGTGCCCGATCATCAGGTGCGTGCAGCCTTCCAGCGCCTGCTCCCACGCCCCTGCCTGAGATAGATCTGCCTCGATCACCTGGACATCCGGATGCAAGCGGCGCAGGATCTTGACATTGTTCGGGTGCTTGTCGATCGCAACAATCTCACCCAGCTGCTTGGCCTTTAAACGGGGCAGCAAATTCTGCCCCACAAGGCCTGCGGCCCCGGTTACCACAATCTTTCGTGACATCGTAAGCCCATCCTAGCGGTCCACCTGGTACGCGTCCAGCCGCACTCGTAGGATGGACAAACCGGAACCACACTGCGCCCCGACCTTCCCTCGCACATCAGGAGACCTGGCTCATGACACAAACGGAGCAACGCGCCAGGCTGTCGCAACCCGAGGCTCCAGGCAAGCCGTTCCCCCATGTCCAACAGATTCAGATCCTGCTCGCAGCGACATGCGTCATCGCCGGCTCCCTCGCCTTCGAGCACCCCGGTCTCTTCCTTACAACACCCTGCCTCGCCTGTGGCATCGACCTCATTTACAGCCGCGCCTTGCTGCGCCTCTACCTCGTCCTCGCCACCAGCCTCATCACAGGGTGGCTGCTACAACCCTCCGCCCTTCACCTCCTGGCAGTCACCCGCGTCCGCCTCACGTCACAGACCCGCCGCATCCTTGTAGCCTTCGCCGTGCTCGCCGCATGCTCCTTCGTGAGCCTCTTCGTCATCACCGTCGGCCGCCATCAGTTTGGTGCCTGGGACTTCAATGTCCTCATCGAAACGGGCTGGCGGCAACTCCTTGGCCAGCGCCCTTATGTCGACTTCGTCGCCCCCACACCGCCCTTCTTTAACTGGACAGCCGCCCTCGCTTTTCGCCTCTTCGGCCTTACCTGGAACGCCAACCTCGATCTCTCCGCCCTTTTCTCCAGCCTCACCCTCGTCTGGGCCTTTCTGCTCTTCCGCGCCCAGGGTATGCGTTCGGCCGCGGCCCTCGGCACATCACTCGCGATCCAGACCGCCGCCATGCTCACCTGTTGCTTCTGGTGGTACAACAACACGACCCTTGTCCTGGCCGCGCTTTTATACCTCGCGTCCCTGCTCCTTGCGCGCTTCCCTGACTCGCGCTTCGGACAGGTCTCGTTCGTCCTCCTGCTCGGCCTTCTTCCCTCCACCAAGCCAAACATCGCCGGCCTCACCCTCGCCGGCTGCCTGGCCCTGCTGTTACTCACCTCGCAACGTCGCGGACGCATCTTTCTGCTCACACTTGCAGGCGTGCTGCTGTCTCTGGCTCTTCTGCTCGCGGCCCACGTCTCGCTGCCCGCTATGCTCGCCACCTACACCGGCATCGCCAAAGAACGCGGCGGCTTCAGCACCTTTGGCTTTCTCGGGCAATCCATCACCGAGCAATGGATCACCTTCTTCTGGATGCCGATACTCTGCCTCCCCTTGTTCGCCATCTGGCGCCCGCTGCGCGCGGACCTGCGTGCCAGGCAATGGCGACAGGCCACCTTCTGGCTCTTCTTCCCGCTCGCTGTGCTTATCGCCGTCTATGGGATCGCCGGCAACGGTGAACTGCGTGACGTCGAGTGCACCTTGCTCATCGCCGCCCTCGGCCTCCTGACTTTCGTCTACCGATCAGACAGTCCGCGCCTCACCCGCTGTACCGTCGCCCTTCTGTGCGGCCTCTGCGCCGCAGACCTCTACACAGGGATCGCCCGTCTTCGCGTCTACACCATTGGGCAGCATGTCTTCTTCGAATGGCAGGACGACCATCACCTCTTCACATCAGGCTTTTTCGTCGACCTACAGGCCAGCTCCGCCATGGCCGAGGTCAACGACCAGCTTACCCAGGCACTCGGTGCCACCCATGGCCCCGTGTTCCTCGGCCCTCGCCTGGAGTTCGAGTACGCCGTCCATCAGCTGCCATCCCCGCGGCACTGGCCCTCGTTCTTTCAGCCCGGCACCGCCTTCGACCGCGCCCAAACCCCTGCCCTCGTCCGCGCTTGGCAACAGGCAGCCTTTCCTACGCTCATCTTTCTCAAGGACGAGTACACCTTCTATCCCGACGCCCTCATGGACGACATCGGAACCCGCTACCTCCGCGACGACCGCTACCCAAGACTCACGGTCTACCGGCGCCGTCTCTCCCCGTAAGCAACTACGCAGTCCACCCAATCCTTCGCGCCCTCGACGAAATGGTAGCGATTTTGCGTGAGTGCCCTTGCTCCTGCCGTAAGTCTGCCCAGCAACTACCTTGCCGCAGCCTCGGCCAGCACAGGCTGCACCCCAGCCGACGCCTCCCCCAGCCGCTCCGCCATCTGCTGCCCCAGCCGCAGGCTCTCGGCAATGCCGCGATCCTCCGGGTAGTAAAAGCACGTATCCGCTACCTGCAAGCCCTCAATCGGCGTCTGCACCGGTGGCAGCTTCTCCGCGAAGCCAGGCTCGCACACAGGCTGCCCATAGCGCAGACGAGCCACCTTGGTCGCCTTGATATCCCCCTCCGTTAAAGCCGGGTTCACACGCCGCAGACATAGAAATGCCTCGTCCAGCAACTGCTCATCCGTCCAGCTGAACTTCGCGTTCGTCACGGGCATGTAATACGGCACATACACCACCGCATCGCCTCCAACATCGCGCAAATTGCTGAATTCAATCACGCCGGGTATCTGGAAATCCGGCTCCGAAAGGTTCACCCAGAAATGCGGCGACACCGAACGGCGCAGCTTCAAGATCACACAGATGCACCCAATGTTATGAATCGCGTCGTACCGTTCCTTCCAGCTCTGCGGCAGATCCGGAATCAGTGCCGAAACAAACGGCGTAGGCGCAGTCGAAATCACGAGATCAGCTGGAAAGAATCCCTTGCCCGTCTCCACACCCGTCACACGGCCATCCTGTGTGCGCACCTTCTGCGCCGCCGTACCCAAAGCCACGCGCCCGCCGTGCGCCTCCAGGTCCTTGATCAACGCATGGATCAGCGTGATCGTACCGCCCTCGATATACCCAAGCTCTTCCTGCATAAGGCTCTTACGCGACCGTCCGATACGCCGGATCCGCGTCCAGATCCACGTCGCGGAGATGTTGTCCGCATACTCGTAGAACTTGAAATCAAACAGCGGCTTCCACAGCCGCGCGTACACGCTCGCGCCGCACCAGCGCATGATCCAGCTCTTCGCCGACTCATGCTCAATCGCCGGCCAGCGATTCCGTCGCACACACACCAACGCAAAAACCGCATACCGCAGCTTCTGCCATGGGTTCAGCAGCGGAAACTGCAACAACGCGGTCGGATCACCCCACCGATGCATCCGACCGCCGGTAAATACCCCCATACTGGTGGCTCGCCACCGTATGGCATCGCCCAGGCCCAGCTCCTTCAGCACGGCAAAGGTCGGCTCATCGGTCTTACAAACAAAGTGGTAAAACCGCTCCAGCGAAAGCCCGTCAAAATCAAAGTGACCGGCCATGCCACCCGCATCCCACGCGGCCTCTACAACGGTTACCTCATGCCCGTTTCGCGCCGCCCGAAAGGCCGCTGCCAGGCCCATGGCACCTGCACCAATTACTACAACCTTCGCCATCGCATCACCGTTCTGCTGCAGTTCACCAAGGGGTACAGGGCGGCACTGCCAAACTCCGCCAAATGCGTTCAGAGTACCAAAGGAGCTATCTCTCTGCAGAATGCCAAAGAGGCCGCTGCATAAGCAGCGGCCTCCCCGGTAAACCGAACAGCATCACCCGTTCTGTCCTTCCGGGCGCACCGTCCGGTAACTCGCGTTGCCCCTTGACCACACCAGGAGCAACAAATCCCCCTGCGGGCTGCCATGCACCTGGCTCACAAACCCGTTCGCCGACTCCGTCAACTTCCGGTTCACCTCCAGGATCACGTCCCCGGGCTGCAGACCGGCATCCTCCGCCGGGCTCGCCGGCCGCACCTGCTGCACCACCGCGCCGCGCACATTCGCGGGCACCTGCAGCTCCTGCCGCGCATCGGCGGTCAGGTCCCCGACTGCCAAGCCCAGCTTGCCGCTGTCGCCCGCACCGTCGCCGTCGTTGCTTGCAACCTGCGTGCCACTTGGGTCATAGGTCCCGACCGTTACCTCCACCGTGCTCTGCTTGCCGTCACGCAGCACGCCAAAGCGAAGCTTCGACCCCGGCATCACCTGGCTCACAGCTACCTGCAGCGAGCTGCTGTTGCCCACCTTGCTGCCGTTCACCTGCAGAATCACATCGCCCTGCTTGAGTCCCGCCTTTGCCGCCGGCGAGTCCGGGCTCACCTGCGCCACAATCGCTCCCGATGCATCCTCCAACCCAAAAAACCGCGCATTGTCCGGCGTCACATCATTCATCGCGATGCCCACATACCCGTGGTCCACCTTGCCATGCGCAATCAACTGCGCACTCACCGACCGCGCAATCTGCGAAGGGATCGCAAACCCCGCACCCTCAAACGATCCGCTCTTGCTGTAGATCATGTTGTTGATCCCCACCACCTCGCCATGCGCGTTCACCAGTGGTCCGCCCGAGTTCCCCGGGTTAATCGCTGCATCCGTCTGGATGAAACCACCCGGCCGGTGCGCGTCCTTCGCAAACGGATCGGGACGGTCCACCGCACTCACAATGCCGCGCGTCACCGAGAACTGCAGATACCCGAACGGGCTGCCAAACGCCAGCACCGTCTGTCCAGGCTCCAGCTTGGTCGAGTCGCCCCATGCAATCGCGGGCAGGTCCTTCGCGTTCACCTTCACCACCGCGATGTCGGTCAGCTTGTCTGTGCCAACCACCTTGCCGCTCAGGATGCGCCTGTCATGCAGCGTCACCTTGATGTCCTTCGCGCCTTCCACCACATGGTTGTTGGTGACAATGTAGCCATCCGACGAAATGATGACGCCGCTGCCAATGCCATGCTGCAGCTGCGGCTGCTGGGGCCGTCCCTGCCCGCTACCCATCCCGCCAAAGAACTGCTGCAAGCCGGGCGGGAGGCCTCCTCCCTGACCCTGTTCAGAAGCGCCACCCTGCTCCTCACCCTCCTCCGCACTCGGCGTCGAGGTCACCGCGATATTCACCACCGCCGGGTTCACCCGCGCCGCCAGCGTCTCCATCGCCTGGTCCAGCGACGTCAGTGCCGCCACGCTGCCATCATCCAGCGGGGCCGCTGTCACAGCCGACGCATGCACGTTATCGTGGTTCACGAAGGCAACCGCGCCAACCGCCGCTGCTGCGGAAAGCACAGCGGGAACGGCATACCGAGTCATCCTGGTAACTAGTGATTTAGTTGCTAGAGCCATGCGAAGCCCCTCCTCCGGAGCCTGTTTCCTTACAGTTGAACAATCAGCCAGCCGCCCCGCCATGGCACAGCCGCATACATCGGTTGCGAAACCTCAAATTGTGTTAACACCAAGCGTCCAGCCGGGCCGACGCTGGGCGGTACCGCAGGCTCCACTCCCCACCGGGTACGCTCGGCAGCAGCGCGTACGGCTAGCGACCGCACCCTAACCCTTCGCCGCGTCACGACAGGGACCCGGCGCCCCCGCGCCATCGCAAGCGCCACCCGGGCAAGCACTGGGCGAACCGCAGCCGGCTCCACGCGCATCGACACCGAAGACGTCGACAATCCCGGCGAAACTGGCAACATCCCGCCCGCAGCCATCCCCGTCCGATCAATCGGTGTCGCCGCTGGAACAGCAGCCTGCGCCACCATCTCCTGCGGCCCGTCAAAGCGGATCCACTGCGGACTCCGCGCCAGGCACGTCACCCCCGCCAGCATGACCACGGCCAGCGCACCCAGCGTGAGCGGCAGATGTCCGGCGCCCGTCACCCGCTCCGGCCCGGCAAGAATCCGCCGTACACGCCCCACCAGCTCCGACTCCCGCACACCACTTCCCAGTGCGCTGAGCGCCAGGGCCATCCCCTTGCGCAGGGTGGAGTCCTCGGCCAGCTTCACCAGGCAGGCTGCATACGCCTTCCGCGTCCGCGTCGCACGCAGCACACCGTCGTCGCAGGCCAACTCCCGCTCCCGGCACATCTGCCGGTCCAGCCATAGCAACGCAGGGTTCAGCGGCAGCAACACAAGGCTTGTCTGCTGCAGCAGGTTCAACCAATCGTCATAGCGGCGCAGGTGTTCCATCTCATGCAGCACCACATGCTCCAGCTCCGTGGAAGAAAGGCTCTCCAGCAACCCCGCCGGCAGCAGGATTCTCGGTCGAAAGAAACCCGCAACACCCGGCCTGTCCACCTCGGCCGTCAGGCACAGTGCAGCTCGCCGCGGTCCCTCCAGCAACGTCCGGACCCGGGCATCCACCGTCACCGGAACGGCCCTTCTCGCGACGCCATGCAGGCGGAACGCATTCACGCCCAGCCGCACTCCCAACGCCGCAGAACTCAGCGCCCAGACCGCAAACAGGGACGAACTCCAGCTCCCGGCGACATGCACCTCGGCGTGCCCAGCCGTCGGGTGTGGCACCGTCATCGCCAGCATCGGCAGCAGCAAAACGCCCAGCAGAACGGCGCTCCATATCCAGGTCCGCACCGCCGGAGGCACGATCGGACGCAGCGCGCGCAAGCCCACGGCAGCACCTGCCGTGAGCAGGGCTCCCTGCCACACGGACGCAACCAACGCCCCCGCAACCAGCGGCGGCAATATATGGGCCATCTGCACGGGCGAGTTCATGGCCTTAGCCTTCCTCCCCGGTCAGGAGCTCTGCGTCCACTTCAGGCCCGTCCACCGGCGTTTCCGCAATTGCCTGCTTCAGCCGCTCCAACTCCTCGGGCGTCACATCCGCATCGCCAAGCAAGGAAAGCAGCAAGCGCTCCCGCGAATTGCCGAAAAACCGCTGCAACACGTGCCGCACCTCGCTGCGCCGCGCCTCATGCTCGGCCACGCAGGGGCTGTATAGAAAGGCTCGGCCTTCCTGCCGATGCACCACGTACCCCTTCTTCTCCAGAATCCGAACCGTCGTCAGCACCGTCGTGTACGCCAGAGGCGCTTCGTCGGGCAGTGCCTGCACCAGGTCCGACACCGCCGACTCACCGCGGATCCACAAGAGGCGCATCAGCCTCAGCTCGGCTTCAGTCAACGTGATGGATCGCTTCGGAGGCATGTCGTCTACTCCTAAAGACGAGCAACTACGAAATTAGTTAGCCAGGGCCCACTTATCCCAATCCCACCCACAGATCCAAAAAGCTGTTGCGTCCCTTCGCGCCCCTTTCGCGACCTCAGCGTCGGCCCTCGCTCTGCTTTACGCCCCTGCTTTCACCTTCGCCTTTGATCGAGGACTTCATCCTCCCCCGCCCCAACGCCCAGAACTTTTCTCTGGGACACAAAAAAAAGCGCCCATCCCAACATGTCCCCCCTCCTGTTTTGTCAACCGTAAACCCCTCCGCCATGGAATAAAACTTGTCTTGCGCCGTGTAAGCGATTGCACGTTTTACCCGTATTTCCGCACAAACACTGAAGGGGAACCACATCCCCTTATCTCCTTGACAGGGCATGCTTCCCGCGTGATACAAAGCTGCCGCCATCAATCAGTCCATCTTTTTCGCGGTCAAAAACTGAGTGGGCTGCTTGAAGGTTCCATACGGGCCAGCAAGTGCATGCAGGAGGCTGGGTCACCCTTCCCTGAAGGGACGGTCGACCCTTGGTTAACGGCGTTTCCCTGCGGTTTTCAGCCGCGGACTGAAGGAGAAAAAACAGAATGCTTCATCTTCGCAACGTATGGGACCGCAGGTTCCACCTCGGCGACCGCTTCACCCCTTGGCGCACCGCCACCCTCGCTGTCCCGCGCACCGCCGCCCTCGCCACCGCCGCCCTTTTGCTGACCTTTGCCGCAGCACCTGCCCGCGCGCAGGGCTCCGGTGAAATCACCGGAACGGTCACTGACTCCAACGGCGCCATCATCCCCAAGGCAGAGGTCACGCTCCTCAACCAGGCCACCGGCGCCGCCCGCACCGTGCCCACTAACTCTGCCGGCCTCTTCGACTTCGCCGGCATCGACGTCGGCAAATACAACATCACCGTCAAGGTCTCCGGCTTTACCACCTACAAAAAGACCGACATCGTCATGAACGTCGCCCAGACCCTCAAGGAAGACATTCCCCTGCAGGCCGGCGGCGAAGGCCAGACCGTCACCGTCGAAGCCGACGCCCTGCAGGTCCAGTCTGAAACCAACGAGGTCAGCACCCTCATCACCGGCCAGCAGATGGTGCAGCTCGCCACCAACGGCCGCAACGTCATCAGCCTCACCTCGCTTGGCACCGGCGTCGCCTCCACCAATCCGTCTTTCAACGGCGTCACCGCCCAGGGCTCCAGCTTCAATCTGAGCTTCAACGGCATGCGCCCCGATCACAACAACTGGCTCATCGATGGCGGCGAAGTCTACGATCGCGGCTCCGGCGGCAAGCTCGACGTCATGCCCGCCCCCGACATGCTCGACGAGTTCCAGGTCCTCTCCTCGAACTACACCCCCGACTACGGCATCTCCTCCGGCGGCACCGTCAGCATGGTCCTGAAAGGCGGCACCAAGCGCTTCCACGGCGGCCTCTGGGAGTTCAACCGCAACCAGGACTTCAACGCCAACAACTACTTCTCCAAGCAGAGCAATCAGCCCCGCCCCACGCTGCAGCTCAACATCTTCGGCGGCCAGGTCGGCGGCCCGGTGGCCATCCCCCACCTCTACAACAACGACCTCAAGAAAACCTTCTTCTTCGCCGGCGAAGAGTGGCGCCGCCTCATCCTTGGCTCCACCCCCAACAGCCAGGACACCGTCCCCCTCGCCGATTTCCCCACCGCAGGCCAGCCCTTCACCTACGTCCCCTGGGGCAGCGATCTCACCCGCACCAACACCTGCCCCAACGGCAGCGGTGGCCCGGGCATCATCTGCGTCCCACAAACCTCGGATCCTGCCAAGCTCGCTCAGTACGCCGCCAACGGCCTGACAGCCGGCAGCCCCTTCCCCAACAACACCATCCCCGCCGCCCTGCTCGACTCCAACGCCGTTCTCTTCATGGGCACCGGCGCCATCCCCAAGCCCAACGCCGGCCCGACCAACTACATCGCCTCGCCCAAGCAGCCCACCTCCGTCCGTGAAGACGTCGTCCGTGTCGACCACAACTTCAACGACAAGTACAAGCTCCTCGGCAGCTGGATCCACGACAGCATGTCGCAGACCATCATCCCCACCCAGTGGAGCGGCGA
>CAXTVC010000065.1:9430-18934 GCA_964247615.1 uncultured Acidobacteriaceae bacterium | reverse complement strand
ATCGACCACCACCCGATCGCCGTGCACCACACGCCCGTCCAGAATGCGCATCGCCAGCGGGTCCTGCACCATGCGCTGAATCGATCTCTTTAGCGGTCGCGCGCCATACGCCCGGTCGTAGCCCGCCTGGAAGATCGCCTCCTTGGCCGCATCCGTCAGCTCCAGCGTGATGCGCCGATCAACCAGCAGCTTGCGCAGGTCATTCAGGCGTAGATCGACAATGTGCGTCAGCTGCTTCTCGCCTAGCGGGTGGAAGACCACGATGTCATCTACACGATTCAGAAACTCCGGCCGGAACTGCTTGCGCAACTCGCCCAGCACACGCTCCTTCGCCTCGCTGAACCCGTCCTCGCCCTCAGCCCATGCCGTCGTCAGCTGCGTTGCGCCCACGTTAGACGTCATAATCAGCACGGTGTTTTTGAAGTCCACCGTGCGGCCCTTCGAATCCGTCAACCGGCCATCGTCCAGCACCTGCAGCAGCACATTGAAGACATCCGGGTGTGCCTTCTCGATCTCATCGAACAGCACCACCGCATACGGCCGGCGACGCACTGCCTCGGTCAGTTGACCGCCCTCATCAAAGCCCACGTACCCCGGAGGCGCCCCGATCAGCCGCGCCACGGCATGCTTCTCCATGTACTCCGACATGTCGATCCGCACCATTGCGTTCTCGTCGTCGAACAGGAACTCCGCCAGCGCCCGCGCCGTCTCCGTCTTGCCCACGCCCGTCGGCCCCAGGAAGATGAAGCTGCCGATCGGCCGCTTGGGATCGCTCAACCCTGCACGCGAACGCCGAATGGCATTCGCTACGGCAGTCAGCGCCTCATCCTGCCCCACAACCCGCTGCCGCAGACGGCTCTCCATCTCCGTTAGCTTCTGCACCTCGCCCTCCAGCATCTTGTTGACAGGAATCCCCGTCCACTTCGACACAATCCTGGCGATGTCTTCCTCGTCTACCTCTTCTTTCAGCAACCGGCTTCCACTCTTTTTCTTGTCATTCCGCAGCGCAGCGGAGGAATCCGCTTTGTCAGCCGCGACAGCCTCATCCTGCACCGTCGTCAACTCATGCAGCTGCCGCTCCGCTCCGGGAATCTCGCCGTATTGCAGCTCCGCCGCGCGTTGCAAATCGCCCTTCCGCGTTGCCTCCGTGGCCGCAAAGCGCAACGCCTCCAGCCGCTCCTTTAACGCCGCGATTTCTCCGATCGCCCCGCGTTCCTTCTGCCAGCGTGCCCGCAGCCCCGCAGCCTGCTCCTGCAACTCGGCAAGCTCCTTCTCTACAACATGCAAACGCTCCTGCGAGTTGGGGTCGCTCTCTCGACTCAGCGCCGCTTTCTCGATCTCCAGTGAGATCGCCCGCCGCTCCAGGTCATCGATCTCCACTGGCACGCTGCCGATCTGGATCGCCAGCGCCGCCGCCGCCTCATCCACCAGATCAATCGCCTTGTCCGGCAGGAACCGGTCGCTTATATAGCGATGCGAAAGCTCTGCCGCCGCCACAATCGCCGAGTCCTTGATCCGCACCTTGTGGTGCGTCTCATACCGCTCCCGCAACCCGCGCAGGATCGCAATCGTATCCTCTACGTTGGGCTCGCCGACATACACAATCTGGAAACGCCGCTCCAGCGCCGCATCCTTTTCGATGTACTTCCTGTACTCGTTCAGCGTCGTCGCGCCGATCGCCCGCAGCTCGCCACGCGCCAACGCCGGCTTCAACATGTTGCTCGCGTCAATCGAGCCCTCCGCGGCCCCTGCGCCCACCAGCGTGTGCAGCTCGTCGATGAACAGGATGAATTGTCCATTCGACTCCTCCACCTCTTTCAGCACCGCTTTTAGCCGGTCCTCAAACTCCCCACGGAACTTCGCCCCCGCCAGCATCGAGCCCAAATCCAGCGAGATCACCCGCTTGTCCCGCAAAATCTCCGGTACATCGCCCGAGAGGATCCGCCGCGCCAGCCCCTCCACAATCGCCGTCTTACCCACACCCGGCTCGCCGATCAGCACCGGGTTGTTCTTCGTCCGGCGGCTCAGCACCTGGATCACACGACGAATCTCCTCGTCGCGCCCAATCACCGGGTCCAGCTTGCCGCGTCGTGCCAGTTCCGTCAGATCTTTCGCATACTTGGCCAGCGCCTGGAATTTGCCTTCGGGGTTCTGGTCCGTCACACGCTGCGATCCACGCACCGCCTGCAATGCCTTCAAGATCGCGTTGTAGTCCGCTCCCTGCGCAGCCAACGCCTGCGCCACCGGCTCCGCCTTCTGGGCTGCCAGCGCCAGCAAGAGGTGCTCGGTCGAAACGTATTCGTCCTTGAAGTTCTCCGCCTCCTTGAAGGCCCCATCCAGCACCTTGCTCAGGGCCTGCCCCATCCCCGGCTGCTGGTTGCTGCCCCCAACCTTTGGCAGCTTCGCGATCGCCCCGTTCATCTGCGCCAGCAGTTGCTGTACCGGAACCCCCACCTTCTCCAGCACCGGCAGCACCACTCCCTCTTTGTCCTCCAGCAGCGCCGCCATTAAATGGATCGGCAGCACCTCCGGATTGCCGTGCTCCGCGGCCATTCCCACCGCTCCCTGCACAGCTTCAGCCGACTTCACCGTCAGCTTGTCCCATTTCATCGCCATAGTCACAGACTCCTCGCCACCACGCCGGCGGCTTCAGTTTAGACGAACATGAG
Source organism: uncultured Acidobacteriaceae bacterium (assembly GCA_964247615.1). Classification (GTDB taxonomy): domain Bacteria; phylum Acidobacteriota; class Terriglobia; order Terriglobales; family Acidobacteriaceae; genus Granulicella. Next base: position 16,265 of record CAXTVC010000065.1, on the reverse strand, counting down.
CCTGCCTCGATGCAAAAATGTGACAAAGATACACTCACCCCGTAGTTGGCGTCTTTAGCCACTTACCGCCCGGTCTCGACCGCCCAGCTTGGCCCGGTATAGCGCCTCGTCTGCTCTCTTAATCAGGATCGATGATCCCTGTCCAGGCAATGGCACCAGGGACGCCACCCCAACGCTCACCGTCTGCACACCGCTCGGGCCGGTGGGGTGCGGCAACCGCCTGCGCACGACTGCGGCACACAATCTTTCCGCCAGCCGCGCAGGCATTCCCCCGTCCGGCCCCGACCACAGGATCGCGAACTCCTCGCCACCGTACCGCGACGCCAGCGCCGGCAGCGGCCCAAGCACCTCCGTAATCACCCCAGAGAGCACCTGCAGGCAGCGATCCCCTTCCAGGTGCCCGAACACATCGTTGTATTGCTTGAAGTGGTCGGCATCGACCAACAAAAGGTGCAGTGGCGAATGGCTCGCGACGGCCGCGTCCCACTCCCGCGCTAGCCGGAGGTTGAAAGCCCGCCGGTTCGCCAGACCGGTCAGCGCATCGGTCTCCGCGAGCCTCTTATACCGCACCTCGCTGCTGGCCAGCGAGCTCTTCAGCGCATTCTGCTCTTCCAGCAGCGCCGCCACCGGAAACATTGTGAAGATCGACACCGCCGCCAGAATTTGTGCCACAACGATCCGGTGCAGCACCATGTGCTCACCCGGAATCAGCATGAGTGGCCCATGCCCTTTAACTGTGAAGCCGATCGCTATCAGGGTCACCAGCACAATCGCCAGCACGGTACCCGGAAAGCCGAGCCGAAAGGCTACCAGCAGAAGCGGCGGGGACAAAAAGAAGATCAGCGGATCCCCGCTATGCGTGAAGACCAGCACCGTCGCCAGAACAGGGACCAGCAGGACCGGCAGCGTGTGCCGCAGCTCCCCGGGACGAAAGATGGCATACGAGTGGGGCCGGCTCAGGATGTACGTCAGCGGGGTCAGCACCGCGATCCCCAGCATGTCGCCCAGCCACCACGTCCGAAACAGCTGCCACCACGGCCCAGCCTCCTGGAACAAGAGCGTCCAGCTGGCTCCCAGGGCACTGGTAAGCGCGGTGGCCCCCACGACCGACACGCCCAGAAATCCCATCAGGCCCTTGCGCCTGGAAAGATCGAAAGGCACACCGAACAACCGCGTCAATAGCAACGCCGACGTGACAACCTCGACCGAGTTCGCAACCGAAACCCCAAACGCCAACAAAAATCGATCGCCGTGCACCACATCGGCCAGCGTGTCGGCCGTTAATCCCGCCAGGAAGTAGGGCAGCCAACGCCGCGGCGGCTGCGTGATCAGCAGCCCCAGGATGATGCCGTTCGATAGCCAGATTGTCGTAACGCCTTCGGACTGCCGCGATAACACGATTCCCGCCCAGGAGCACAGGGCCGCGAAACAAAAGACCGCAAAAAGCCGCAAGGACGGAGATCCCTTCCACTCACTGGCCGTGCAGCAGCCGTCCCGGATCTCACGAAACAGCTCCCCAAACGTGATCGGTTGCGGTGCTAAGGGCGAGATCGCGAAGGAGTCTGCGGACGCAGCGTCTGATCCGAACTCCGGGATATCGGGGACATTCGGAATACCCGGGAAATCCTCGGCAGCTTGCTCATGGGCGGGGTATCCGGTGTGCATAGGTCTGACCGCAGGTCTCCAGATCGGTAGATGCGCTCCCCTGATCGCTGGGGCACTCGTCAGCTCAGTCTTCCAAGCGCTCCCATTATCGCTGCAAGTAGAAGGGGTCGCGGGTTTCACCAAGGTACGCGTGCTACGAGAGACGGCCATCCTGCTTCTCCCGCAGGTCCAGCCAACGATGCCGTCGCGGCGACCTACACGGGAGGCCCCCTGCGAGACGCTACACTGAGGAGATGCTTGCAGGGCTCTATGCCAGGTGGATGTACGCGTGGGAGACCGCGCTGACAACACGAGATGAAAACCGCGTGGAACGCCCCCTCGAGTGGGGTTTCGACCACCTCGCGGAGGTCGGCGGCACCGAAGCAGCGGCCCGGGTCGCGCAGGGCGAGGTCTCTCCCACGGCCGCCATGGCCGCCCTCAACGCGCAGCTCGTCGCCAACCCCGAACAGATGTTCGGCTACACCACCCCCACGGACTTCCGTTTAGAGGAGCGTCATCCAGAGCTCTTCCCCACCAACGTTCGCCCCGAAACGCTGGAGCAGGCCGCCGAGTTCCGCCGTCGCGCCGCCGTCGGCGAGCTCCGGCGTGCACCCTTTCTGCGCTTCACCGCCCCTGTACGCACCCAATACCCCGAGAACGATCAGGTAAACGCCCGCTGGTACGAAGCGCCCGCAAAGAACGGCCAGCAATCGCGCCAGGCCATGATCGTGCTCCCGCAGTGGAACGCCGACGCCTTCAGCCACAACGCCCTATGCGATATGTTTCTGCGCTTCGGCATCTCGGGCCTGCGCTTGTCGAAGCCCTACCATGACATCCGCCGTCCTGCGGAGCTGGAGCGCTCCGACTATGCCGTCAGCGCCAACATCGGCCGTACTATCCAGGCCGCACGGCAGGCCGTTGCCGATATCCGCTCGTGTTGCGACTGGCTCGAAGCACAGGGCTACACGGAGATCGGCGTCCTGGGTACCAGCCTGGGCAGCTGCTACGCCTACCTTGCCGCGGCCATGGACCCTCGCCTTCGCGTCTGCCTCTACAATCACGCCTCCACCGACTTCGGCGATGTCGTCTGGGAGGGCCAGAGCACGCGCCACATCCACGCCGCCTTCGAGCACGCCGGCCTCGACCAGGCTACCGTCCGTAGCCTTTTCCGCGCCATCAGCCCGTCAAGCTACGTGCATCAGTATGCCGCCACCAGCCAGGCTGTAGCCCGCAAAACCCTGATCGTGTACGCCACCTACGACCTGACCTTCCCACGGGCCGGCTCGCTCGCCTCCATCCAGGGCTTCCGCGATACGGGCGTGCCGCACGTGGTGAAGGTGCTCCCCTGCGGCCACTACACCACCGGCGAATTTCCCTATAAGTACATCGACGGCTGGTATCTCGGGTCATTCGTGTGGCGCGAGTTCCGCCACCTGAAAGCTGCCTCATCGGAGCTGCAGCCCGCGCTCTGATCGACCCCGGTCAGGCGCGGATAGCCCGCGTATACTTGGGGGCACTCGTCAGCCCCTCTGGTTGTCGATCTCGGGGCCTCCGCGACGCTTCGCCAAAAAGACATCGCGGGGGCTCTCCCTGCTTGAGATCTACTGGAGAACACCGACCACCTCAGGCGCGCTTTGTCCCATCTGCGCCCTCAGCTCGCACAGCTGATCCAACGCGGCCTCCAGCATCTGCTCCACCTGCACCAGCGCCTTTGCTTCCAGCCGCAGGGTGATGCTGCCCAGGTGCAGGCTGATGACACCGCAGCCGCACAGAGTCACCTTGCCCAGTCCGGTTATTTCGGCAAGTACGGCAGCGTCTTCGGGATGATCGTGCATGGTGTCTCCTCTATGCGTCACAGGGCATAAGTGGCCGTCGTAAGGGCGCCGCAGGCCCTTGATCGTCAGACTAGGTGGTCGTAATTCTCCATGCAAGCAAAATCGGACCGATGAAGTCGTATATGATCTGTCCAGCAGCAAACAGGGACATCCCCGCGAGTCTTTTGGCGAAGCGTCGCGGAGATGTGGAGATCGCAGGATCGCGTGTGTACGCATTCCTCAAACTTCGTTACCGCTGCGGAAGGCGGTTCGATTTTGTTTTCTCGACGAGGCACGGCGTTCGCCGTTTTGTTCGGTAGTTCAGTCGCGGCATTGGCTCAGAATGCCCAGCTGGCAGGCGTGGTGCGGGACGCCGCAGGGTCTGCGATCGCGGGTGCCGAGGTGGTCCTCACCAATCAGCGCACCCAGGGCAGCTTTCACACCCGCAGCAACGGCACCGGCCTGTACTCCCTGCCCACGCTGGAACCCGGCCTCTACACGGTCCGTGTCAGCGCAGAAGGCTTTCAGGTCGAAGAACTCCACGACCTCACCGTCGACGTCGGCAGCCGGGTCGCGCGGGACATCTCTCTCGCCGTAGGCTCACGCACCGAAACCGTACAGGTCGATGGCAGTGAGCAGGAACTCAACACCACGGACGCTAGCGTTAGCACCGTAATCAATCGCCGCTTCGTGGAAGATTTGCCTCTGAATGGCCGCAGCTTCCAGTCACTCATCACGCTCGCCCCCGGCGTGCTCGTCGTGCCCTCGCAGGGCAGCGGCTCCAGTGGAGAAATCAGCGTCAACGGCCAGCGCACCGAGGCGAATTACTACACGGTCGATGGCATCAGCGCCAACACTGGCGCCACAGTCTCCACCTCAGGCTACCCCGGCGCGGGCTTCTCCGGCTCCACGCCGCAGGGCAGCGCGCTCGGCACCACGCAGAGCATCGTCTCCATCGATGCACTCGAGCAGTTCCGTGCCTCCACCTCCTCGTACTCCGCCGAGTACGGCCGTACGCCCGGTGGGCAGTTCAACTTCAGCACGCGCTCCGGCACGGACCAATGGCATGGCTCAGCCTTTGACTACCTCCGCAACGATGCGCTCGATGCCAAGAACGCCTTCGACACCGCGAAGCTCCCGGAACGGCAGAACGACTTCGGCGGCACCCTCGGCGGCTATCTCCGCATCCCCGGCCTCTACAACGGCCGCGACAGGACCTTCTTCTTCTTCAGCTACGAAGGCCTCAGGCTCACCAACCCTGTCGCCTCCACGCTGTATGACGTGCCCAGCAACACCCTCCGCTCCACCGCGCCCGCGGCCTTGCAGCCCTTCCTCTCCGCATTCCCAGTTTCCTCCGCTCCCGACAACGGCAACGGCCTTTCTTACTACAACGCCGGCTACTCCGCCCCCAGCCGCCTCGACACCTCCAGCATCCGTGTCGATCACGCGATCAACGATCGCTTTCATCTCTTCGGTCGCTACAGCGACGTCCCTTCGCAGAGCACCTCGCGTCAACCCAGCGATCTTGCGCAGATAAACGCCACCACGCGCAATGTAAAGACCGTCGTGCTCGGCCTGAACACCGTCTTTACGAATTCACTCGCCAACGAGCTCCGCTTCGGCGTCACGGGAAACGACTACAAGTCCAATCGCTCGATTGACAACTTTGGGGGCGCCACGCCGCTCTCCGTCAGCTCCGCGCCAGGTCTCAGCAATGGCGACTGGATGACCTTCTTCCTCTTCTACGACCTCTACCCCTATTACCTGCTCGAGCCGCAGTCCAACCGCCAGCGCCAGGTGAATGTCGTCGACTCCTTCAGCCAGACCCTGGGCCGCCACACGCTAAAGTACGGCGTCGACTATCGCCGCCTTGTCACATCAGAAAGCCTCCCGCCGCTCTGGGAGGTAGGCTTCTACGGCGACGAAGCGTCCGTTCTGAGTAACACGCCCCTCGGCCTCTACGTCTACACACAGAACATCAACATGAAGGCGCTCTCGCACCAGTTCTCCGCCTACGCGCAGGACGAGTGGCGCGTGAGCAACCGGCTCAGCGTCTCCGCCGGCCTCCGCTGGGACCTGAACCCGCCGCCCACCGACGCCAACGGCAACACACCCTACACCGCCACGCAGATCACTGATCTCGCCACCACGCAGGCGGCCCCCAAGGGCACAGCGCTTTGGCACACCACCTACGCCAATTTCGCTCCACGTGTCGGCCTCGCCTACCGCCTCCACACGACACCCGGACAGGAGACCGTTCTGCGAGCCGGCGGCGGTCTGTTCTACGACACAGGCCTGGCGTTAAGCGCAGAAGGCTACTACGGCATCGGCACGACGGGCTTTGCCAGTTACAGCAGCGCCTTCCCCGCCACGCAGACCCAGGTAGCCGCCGCCCCTACACCCTCGGCGGCCGCTCCCTACAACGCCCCCATCTACGCCTTCGATCCCAACCTGAAGCAGCCCTACACAGGCCAGTGGAACGTCGCACTCGAACAGGGCCTGGGTGAAAAACAATCCCTCACGCTGAACTACGTTGCCTCCGCCGGCCGCAGCCTGCTGGCGCAACGCTTCTACCACCCGGAACAGCTCGGCAACACAGACTTTGTCGACGGCAAAGGCCTCTACGTCACCACTAACAGCGCGGGCTCCGACTACAACTCGCTGCAGGTCCGCTTCGACCGCAAGCTTTCCAAAGGCCTGCAGGTGCTGGGCACCTATACCTGGGCACACGCGTTCGACGATGCCACCTCCAACTTCACCGTCTTCCAGCTGCGCCGCTCCGACTCCGACTACGACATCCGCCACAGCTTTCAGGCTGCCGCCAGCTACGACATCGCCGGGCGATACGCGAACCCCTTCATCGCCTACACGCTCGAGCACTGGGCGCTAGACACCCGCATCTCCGCACGCTCCGCGCTGCCCGTCGATATCCTGCAGGCGCAGACGGTCGACGCCACCTCCGGAGCCACCGAACAGTACCACCCGGACCGCGTCGTCAATCAGCCGCTCTATCTCTACGGCGACGAGTATCGCGGCGGTCGCGCCATCAACTACAACGCCTTCAGCACCACGACCGTTGCCGGCGTGGATGGGGACGCAGGCCGCAACGTCGCGCGCGGCTTCAACGCCGTGCAGACCGACCTCACCCTACGCCGCGATTTCCCCTTCACCGAACGTGTCGGCCTCCAGTTCCGCGCCGAGGCCTATAACCTCCTCAACCAGGCCATCTACGGCAGCATCTATAACACCCTGTCCTCTGGTCCGTCGCTGTTCGGCCAGACCTACAACACCCTGAACAACCAGCTCGGCGGCCTCTCGTCCCTGTACCAGGTCGGCGGTCCACGCTCCCTGCAGATCGCGCTGAAGCTGCACTTCTA
>CAXTVC010000065.1:0-9330 GCA_964247615.1 uncultured Acidobacteriaceae bacterium | reverse complement strand
CGAGGCCCCCCTCCTGGAGCCGCACACCCCAGCGCGTCTGGCTCAGGCGAGCCCTCTTCCAGATCCATCTCTGGCTCGGCATCCTGCTCACCGCCTATGCGATCGTCATCGGCCTCAGCGGCAGTGCCCTTGTCTTCCGCGCGGAGATCGAGCGACACCTGCATCCGCAACTCTTCGCGATCTCCCCCACGGCACAAAGTCGCACCCTCGCGGAAACCATCCGCCGCGTGCAAGCCGACCGGCCCGGCTGGTTGGTGTCATCCCTGCTCGGGATCAGGGAGGAAAACCAGGCCACAACGCTGCTCCTCCGGCGCTCAAGCGGTGAGCTGAACGCAAACTATCGCGCGGTCTCGGTCAATCCCTACACCGGCGAGGTGCTCGCCGACCGCATGCGTTTTGCAGGCACGCTCGGATGGCTCACCAATCTCCACTTCTATCTCCTGGCCGGCCATACCGGCCTGCTCATCAGCGGCTGGATGGCCGCCGGCCTCGTCCTCCTGTGCCTCACCGGCCTGGTCGTCTGGTGGCCCGGCATCCATCGCTGGCGCTCCGCGCTCATCCTCCGCAGACACGTACGTTGGCGACGCTTCAACTGGGATCTGCATGCCGTGGTCGGCTTCTGGTTCTCTGCCTCGCTGCTTCTGCTGAGTGGTACCGGCCTCTACTTCGCCTTTCCCAAAGCCGTGACGAAGGTCGTCCTCTTCGCAACGCATAGCGGCCCCTCCACTGAAAAAGAAGAAGCGAAACCCCAGGCACCTGCGTCGACTGCAAAGCCGCTGACCGCAGACCAGTTTGTCGCAACGGCCCGCAGACTTCTGCCTGCAGGGGCTCCGCCCGATTATCTTTCGCTGCCCGCACACGCAGGCGCGCCAGTCTATGCGACCGGCTATTACAACGGCAGTGCTCCCTACTCGCAGTTGGTGAGCATCCGCTTCGACTCCCGGACAGGCGCGCTGCTGAGCTACACCGACACCCACCGCGAAAGCCGTGGTCAGCAACTGCTGCAATACGTCTTTGCGCTGCACTTCGGCTCCTTTGGTGGCGAAGGCACGCCGGGCATGCTGGTCAAGGCCCTCTGGGTCTTTGCCGGCCTTGCGCCCGCCCTGCTCGCCTGCACAGGCTTGCTCATGTTCTGGAACCGCAAGCTCGCCCCCATGTGGAAACGCCGCACGGGACGCTAGACAGGTACACCAACCGTTGCGTCTAGTGCGACGCGGCGCTACCCTCGGCTGAACCCGCAAACCAGAACATTGCCGGTCTCAGCGGGTGCGCCTGCACATGAAAAGTCTCTACGGTCTCACGGTCGCGCTTGCCGCCGTTCTGCTTTTGGGCGTCGAGCCCATGATCGCCCGTGCCCTGCTGCCGCAGCTGGGCGGCTCCTCCGCGGTCTGGATCACCGCGCTCGCCTTCTTTCAACTCGCTCTGTTGCTCGGCTACGCCTACGCCGCATGGCTTACCGCTTCACGCCACCCACACCGCTTCACATGGCTCATCCACCTTGGCCTGCTAATCGCGGCGTCCGTGTCGCTGCTGTTCACTTCCGTCGCGTCCTCGCATGGCGCGCCCACACAGCATCCCCAACGCCACCTGTTTGCCTTGCTAAGCATGGCTATCGGCCTGCCCTTTCTTACCCTCAGCACCACGTCGCCACTGCTTCAGGCCTGGTACGCGCAAAGGGAGCGCAGCGCTGTCCCCTATCGGCTCTTCGCGCTCTCCAACCTCGCCTCACTCGCCGCGCTGGTCGCCTATCCCACGCTCGTCGAACCGCACCTGCCGCTCAACACACAATTCATCATCTGGAAGAGCGCCTTCCTTCTCTACACGGTGCTCGCGGCTTCGCTCACCTTGCGCATGCGTTCCGGGCCATCACCCACGCCTAGCACAGCAGCAAACCAGATGCCAGACACGGCCAAGACTTTCAGCAGAACAGGCCTTCTCTGGTTCATCCTCCCCGCAGTCGCGTCTTTGCAGCTCGCCGCGGTCACCGCCCATCTCTCGCAGGATGTCGCGTCCATGCCTCTGCTCTGGATTGTGCCGCTGGCCGCCTATCTGCTCACCTTCGTCCTGGCCTTTGAGCTGCCCCGCCTCTACAACCGTTCCTTCGTTCTCCGCATGCTGGCCGTGCTGCTCGTTTCGCTCGGCTACTTCCTCCTGCAGACCAACGTCAACGTGCCCATCGGCATCAGCATCGTCCTCTTCACCGCGGAGCTGCTCTTCGCCGGCTGGTTCTGCCACGCCGAGCTATATGCACTGCGCCCCCAGGACAGCGCCCAATCGCCGCGCTTCTATCTCCACCTCGCGGCCGGTGGCGCGGCCGGAACACTCCTCGTTGCCGTTCTCAGCCCGCTCGTCACAGACTCCAACCTCGATCTACCGTTCTCCTTTCTGCTCACCGCTCTGCTGATCCTGATCGTCACGTGGGAAGCTGGCTGGGCACCGCGCCTGTTGTGGTTTGCAGGCACAGCCGCCGGCGTTTACCTGCTGATCGGCATGCGCTCCGCCTATGCCCACGACGCCCTCTTCCGCGACCGCAACTTCTACGGATCCGTCCGCGTCAAGCAGACCCAGCTACCGCCGCAGGCCTTTCTCTCGCGCTCACTCTACAACGGCTCCATCCAGCACGGCATGCAGTGGTTCAGCACGGACTTTCATCACTCCCCGCTGACGTACTACAACCACGACAGTGGCGTCGGTCTCGCACTGGACCATTGCTGTGATCTCACCCATTCGCGACGTATCGGCGTCATCGGTCTCGGCGCAGGCACCCTCGCCGCGTACGGCCGAGCTGGCGACCAGCTCCGCTTCTACGAGATCAACCCGATGGTGATCGACGTCGCCGGGCATCTCTTCACTTACACCCGCGACACCCCTGCCACAGTCACCGTCGTGCCCGGCGATGCGCGTCTTTCGCTCGCCGCCGAGCCACCCCAGGGCTTCGATGTCTTTGTCATCGACGCCTTTTCCGGCGACAGTATCCCCACCCATCTCCTCACGCGCGAGGCGTTGGCACTCTATCTGCGCCACCTCGCACCCGGCGGCATCCTCGCCTTCCACATCTCCAACCGCTACCTCGATCTCGCCCCCGTACTCGCCCGCCTCAGCCTCTCAGTCAACAACGGCCCTCCGCTACTCGCGCGTCAGGTCGAAAGTGGTCCCGACGAAAGCCGTGGTGAGGCTCTCGCTTCTTGGGTGCTTCTCACGCGAAACCCAGAATTCTTCAACCAACCCGGGCTTCAGGCAGCCCACATAGTCGCCACAGACCCCAAAGTGCGGCTATGGACCGATCAGTATTCGAGCCTCTTGCCCATCCTGCGTTGGACCGGACGCCGTTAGCTGCGATTAGGCGCCCAACGTCCCGGTCAGCATCCGGACCCGCTCTTCCCATGTGCCCGACCGGCTCGCCTCCCAGCGCGCCGTCTCCAAACCATCCCGGAAGCCCACGCCCCTGAGCCGCTCCAGCCCCGCTTGCATCTCCTCCGGCGTGTCCACCAGCTCCAGCAGCGGCGGCTTCTCCAGCAGCTCGGCAAAGCCACGCGTCGCCAGCATGGGCCGGCACGCCGCCACATGCTCATAGAACCGCGTCGAGCTACCCGAATACGTCGGTTCCGTTTTCAAATACGGCAGGATCGCCACATCGAATGCGCGCGCAAACGCCTGCAGCTCGCCGTAGGGCTTAGCCCCTACAAAGTGAGCGCGGCTGCAGTCCATCACGCGCCGCCGTGCCGCCTCCTGCGCCCCATCCGCAATAGGCGAAGCCGGCCCGACAAACAGCCAGGTCAGCCAGGGTGTCGCCTCCACAACCGGCGCAAGAAGATGCCAGTCCATGTTCCCCGCAAGATTGCCAATCACGCCGGCAATGGGTCGCTCTAGATGCGTGACTTCGAGGGGCAGAGCACCAGGCTCCAGCAAGGGCTCCGGAGCAATGTTGCTCCCGCGCGTGGCATTCGGCACCACGGTGATCTTCTCCAGTGCACATCCCACCTCCGTCCGCAGGTACGCCGCGATACGCTGCGAGTTCGGGCACACTGTCGTTGCAGCACGGCACATGCGCCGGTCCAGCGCACGCACCTGCTCGCCATTCAGCGACGCATAGCCCGCCGTTAGATCGGTGACGTAGTAAACGACAGGACCCTTCCATGCCTCTGCAACCGGTGCGTAAAAGGGCGTGGAGCAGACCAGGGCCGCTGTACGCTCATCAGCGCAATGCCGTCTGAGCCGCTTCAGCAAGCCACGCTGAAACGGCAAGATCTCCTGGAGAGGGGAGCGCGCATAGCCACGCTGCAGCGGGTACCGCAATACGTTCAGGGCGGGCTCTGGGATCGTCTCCGCACGTTCCCAGCGCTCAAACGCGCCAAACGTCCGCATCTCCGGCCACCAGGCCACCACGGAGTGAGCACGGGCCATCGCCGAAGCAAACTCGCGCATCCAGATGCTGCCCACATCCAGGATCTGCCACGTCTCCACCTTCATCGCAACAGCTCCTGCCCCTTCTTTCCTGCCTTAATCTCTGCTTTCCGGCAGCCGCGCAACGCGCCTCTCCGATCTAAAGGCAACGCCTACGCATTCGCCAGTGCACCCAGCGCGTGGGCCGTCTCCTCGAGGCCCTCCTGTAGCGTGCGCATCCGGAACGCAGGGATTGCCTCGCCCAGACAATCGCTGCGGAGCCCCGACTGCAACGGCCGGGCGGCACGCTGTCCCAGGCTCGAGGTCTCGATGCCATCGATCAAACCCGCGTCAAGCGAGAAGAACTCTGCCACCTTCTGCGCCAGTTCGTACCGGCTCAGCAGATCCGGCCCGCTGATATGAAACAAGCCGTGCGCGTCGGCATCCAGCAGCGCCAGCGTAGCCCGTGCCAGGTCCCGGTTCAACGTCGGGGTCGAGACCTGATCTGCCGGCACCCGCATCCGTTCTCCTGCCCGCAACTGACGCTGCAGTGTGCTGATGAAGTTCTTCCCCGCCGCATCCGGCCCATAAACCCAGGTCGTGCGCAGCACCAAAGCCTCAGGATGCACCCGCAGCACGGCGCGCTCGCCTTCCAGCTTGCTCTTGCCATACACGCTCAACGGGTGCGTTTCGTCCGTTTCCGCGTAGGGGCCTGGCCGTTGCGCGGCTCCGTCAAAGACATAGTCCGAAGAGAAAAACACAAATGGGATTCCGTGCTGTTTTGCATAGGACGCCAGCATGGAAGGCCCATGCGCATTGGCCCGATAGGCCTCCTCCGGCCTGTCTTCACATCCATCCACCCATGTCATCGCGCCGGAGCAGATCACCAGGTCGGGGTCGGCTCCCTCAAGCGCCTGGGCAGCCTCATCCGGGCTGCTCAGAGCCGCCAGATCGAGCGTCAGCCAGCCTTCACGCGGTGCACGCGCACTGCGCTGGACGAGCTTGGAGCCCCGTGCCGCAAGCGCGTGACACAGTTCCACCCCAACCTGTCCAGATGCGCCCACCACCAAGGGCCGTTCCCATACCTTTGTGCTCAACGCTTCCTCCATTTGGGCCTGTCTTCCCCTTCATGATACGCACCGACGGCGGGCGAACCGGATCCAAATGTGTCCTTAAATAGGGCAGGATATCCGGCTTCCATCGATATATGGCGAGCCCGCCATGCCCTTCCATCCTCGTGATTGCGCTAGGATGAAGGGCAAAGGATCGTGATGGCATCCGTTGAAGTAAACCAGATGCTCGCCGCTGCCGCAGCAGCCTGCGAGGACAAAAAAGCCGAGGACATCCGCATCCTCGCGCTCGACCCGTCGGAGAGTGGCCTGTCCGATTACTTCCTGATCTGCACGGGAACCAACGACCGGCAAACCGTGGCAATTACCGACGAGATCGAGATTCGCCTCAAGCGAGAGTTCGCCACCTACCCCAACTCCGTCGAAGGGCGTCGCCAGGGCGAGTGGATCCTGATGGATTACGTCGACTTCATCGTCCACGTCTTTCTCCCCGAGAAACGCGCCTATTACGGACTTGAACGGCTTCGGAAATCGGCGACCACGCTCAGTGTCGCCGATTTGAACAGCGAGATTAAGTCGGCTATCAAAGCAAATCGGCAGTCTGCCGTCAAGAAGGCAGCGAAATCTGTGCCGGAAGAAATCGTATCGGCAGCTGTCGTGAAGAAGGCTGTCCCCACCAAAGCCATCTCCAGGAAAGCTGCGGCAACGAAGACCGCAACGAAGAAAGCCGTCCCGGAAAAGGCCACTGCCAAGCCGGTTGCTGTAACAAAGACACCAGCAAAAAAGACTGCGGCAAAGAAGATAGTCGCCAAGAAATCGGTCGCGAAGAAGTCAGCGAAGGCCGCTAGCTCCAGAAAGTAGTCAAAGGCAACTCTCGGTCCCTGCACTCAGCAGGCCGGCATCATGCGGATTGAACTTGCGTACATCACGCCCCGACGCCAGCGTCTGAAGTCCGGCCCCACCCAGGCCTTGCTGGAGGACTATGTGGCCCGCGCAGCGCGCTACATCCCCACACAAACCGCCTCCTTTGACTCGGAAGCTGGCCTGCTTGCCTCCCTGGAAAAAGCCGCAGCCCGCACGCCAACGACGCTGATCCTGCTGGATAGCCGTGGCGAAGCTCTTACCTCGGAGGGCATTGCGACACGCCTGGAGCGCCTTCGCGACAACGACGCACAGTATGTCGTCTTCGCGATAGGTCCCCCGGATGGCTGGTCGTCCACGGCCTGGAATCGCGCACAGCTCCGGATCTCGCTCGGTGCCATCACACTGCCTCATGAGCTCGCTCTGGTGGTCCTCGCCGAGCAACTCTACCGCGCCCAAACCATCCTCGCCGGCCACCCGTACCACTCCGGCCATAGCTGAGGTGAGGGTGTGGGGGGCTTGCGCTCTTGGGCGGTGAAGGGAGCATCGACATCCGAAATAAATGTCCTGTTCGGAAAGACAAACGGCACGACAGCCCTCCCTCTCACCCTGTATGTTCATAGGTGAAGTTTTGGAGGCCTCCCCTCGTGAGTGAAAGCATTTTTTCCCAATTCCCCACCGTGAAGTTCGAGGGAATCGACAGCACCAACCCGCTCGCCTACCGGTTCTACGACGCTGAGAAGGTTGTGCTCGGCAAGCCGCTCAAGGATCACCTGCGCTTTGCTGTCGCTTATTGGCATTCCCTTGCCATGAACGGCAGCGACCCGTTCGGTGCACCCACCATCGTCCGTCCCTGGATGACGAACCCGGATGCAATGCAGGGCGCCATGGACAAGGCAGACGCTGCCTTCGACCTCTTTCGCGTGCTGGATCTGCCCTTCTACTGTTTCCACGACCGCGACATCGTTCACGAGGGAAACAGCCTTTCCGAGACTCTGAAGAACCTCCACACGGTCGCTGACTACCTGCAGAAGAAGCAGGAGTCCTCGAAGACCAAGCTGCTCTGGGGCACAGCCAACCTGTTCTCCCATCCTCGCTTTATGGCGGGTGCGGCGACTAATCCGGACCCTGAGGTCTTTATGTGGTCCGCGACTACCATCAAGCACTGCATGGATGTCACCGTCCAGCTAGGCGGCTCCAACTACGTGCTCTGGGGCGGTCGTGAGGGCTACGAAACGCTGCTGAACACCGATATGAAGCAGGAGCTCGGGCAGTTCGGACGCCTTCTGCAGCTCGTGGTCGACTACAAGCACAAGATCGGCTTCAAGGGCCAGATCCTCATCGAACCCAAGCCCAAGGAGCCGACCGCGCACCAGTACGACTTCGACGCGGCGACCGTATACGGCTTCCTCAAAAAGCACGGGCTGGAGGGCGAGGTAAAGCTCAACCTGGAAGCTAATCACGCCCTGCTGGCAGGTCACAGCTTTGAGCACGAGATTGCCACGGCCGCCGACCTCGGCATCCTGGGCTCGTTGGACATTAACCGCGGCGACCCGCTCCTCGGTTGGGATACCGACCAGTTCCCGAACGATCTGTACTCGATGACGCTCTCCATGTACCACGTCATCCGGAATGGCGGTCTTGGGATAGGTGGCATGAACTTTGACGCTAAGATTCGGCGCCAGTCCACCGATCCCGAAGACCTGCTGCACGCCCACGTGGGCGGCGCCGACCTCTGCGCGCACGCGTTTCTGCTGGCAGCAAAGATGTGGGAGGACGGCACACTGAAGCAGGTCACCGACGGGCGCTACGCCGGTTGGCAGACAGGTGACGGCCAGGACATCCTCAATGGCAAGCTGACGCTGGAGCAGATTGCGGCGAAGTCCGAGAAGGACAACCTCAACCCGCAACCGCGGTCCGGCGGCCAAGAAAAGCTGGAGAACCTGTTTATCCGTCAGCTGAAATAAACATTTACCGCAAAACGGAATGCCCTCACAGCGGTGCAGTTGTGAGGGCATTTTTTGTGTGTTTTTGATGCCTAGAAGTGCGTTTGAAACACGTTTTAGCGCGTACACGCAACGCGCTCCGCTCAGGGCCTCGCCGCGGTGCCCTGGGCTACGCTCTTGCCGAGTGCCTGCAGTCGTGTACGTGCTTCCTCAGAGTTGGGATTCTCCGTCAGGGCAGTCCGGAAGAACGCCGCCGCTCTTTCGCGCATGCCCCCAGCCTCTGCCGCGATGCCCCTCAGCAGACTGTCCTGCCACACAGGTTCCCCTTGCTCCGCCCCGTAGGCTGTCCAGATCATGGCGGGCTGGGTGGACGAGACAATATGCACGGTCATGGAGCCGAACGCCGCACCGGTTCTGCCGGGAATCGTTAGTTTCGCCATTAAGCGGTAGGTGCCGACTGGAAGGGCCGTGGTCTGCAGCTTGTGGCCGGTAAGCAGATTGCCAACCGGATCCGCATCTTTGGTGCTGATGTCCTCGTCTTCCACGAGGCGACGACTCGCGTCCCCTGACTCACCGAGCGGCGCCAGAACGTATTGCGCGTGCAGCCCTGGGATTGGGGCCGCGCCTGTCTTTTCAGCTCCAGGTAGCCAGACCTGATAGACGAGCGGGAGGTTTTCCCCCAGGCGGAGGTCCACAATCTGCTCCCCGCGTGGTGCGAAGCGGACCTCGGCAATCGTGAAAGGGAGTTGACCACCCAGATCACGCACAGGGGAGCCCTGATAACTCATCAGGCCGGAGATGCCCAGCGTGTCGGCATTGTCCTCCGGGACCACGACGGGGGCCGTGTTGCGTATCGTGCTGTGATTGAACTCGTTGGTCAGGGTGGCTTCAACGGAGTAGTGGCCCGGCACCAGGGGCAGGCGGGCCTCAGCGGCGAAGGGCCGCTCGCGCGCGGTCTTCGCAGCGGCCTCGGAGACCTCACCCAGCAGGGTCTCGCGACGCTCGTAGAGAGCCTTGCCGTCCGAGGTCATTACCCGAAGTCGAAGGTTCATGTTGTAGCCGAAACGACC
>CAXTVC010000064.1:0-18984 GCA_964247615.1 uncultured Acidobacteriaceae bacterium | reverse complement strand
CTCTCCTGACGGAGAGGTACCAAGGCAGATTGGCCCTCCAGCAATGGAGGGCCTTTTTTTATCCGGGTGCAGCCGCGGCTACCGTTGCGCCTGTCTGCCGACCGCAGCATGGATCGCGAGCAGGCCCTCCAATACCGGGCGCAGCTGGTCCAGGTGGAGAGCGTTAGCTCCGTCGGATTTGGCCTGGGCCGGGTTGTCATGCACCTCGAGAAAGATGCCATCGACCCCCGCCGCCACGGCAGCCCGCGCCAGCACCGGGATGAACTCGGGCTGGCCTCCTGAGACACCGTTGGCTGCACTGGGCGTCTGCACGGAGTGGGTGCCGTCGAAGATGACCGGAGCAAAGGCGCGCATGGTGGGCAGCGAGCGGAAATCGACGACGAGGTTGTTGTACCCGAAGCTGGCGCCGCGCTCAGTAAGCGAGACCCGGCTGCAACCACCCTCGTTCAGCTTCTCCACGGCGTGGCGCATGTCCCAGGGCGCAACGAACTGACCTTTTTTGACGTTGACGGCACGGCGCGGGCCTGCGCAGGCGTGCGCGGCTGCGAGCAGCAGGTCCGTCTGGCGGCAGAGAAAGGCAGGGATCTGGAGCATCGCGTCGACGTCGCCGAGCGCGTCCGAGACCGCGCCTGTCTGCTCGGGAGTGTGAATGTCGGTGAGCACCGGCAGCCCATTGGCCTGGGCGATGCCGCGGAGGATGCGGCAGCCCTCCTCCAGGCCTAGGCCGCGAAAGCTGCGGACCGAGGTGCGATTGGCCTTGTCGTAGCTGGCCTTGAAGAGGTACGGCACCTTCAGGTCGGTGGTGATGCGCTGAATGGCATCGGCCAGTTTGTGGGCGTGGGACTCCGATTCGAGAACGCAGGGGCCGGCGATAAGAAAGAGGTCGGGGCCGCCAATCGCGACGTCGCCCAGGGAGAAGGTCTGAGGATGTTTCACAAGATCGATTGGAGCATACGCGTGCTGGGGCCTTGTTTCCGGGGCGGCGGCTCAACGCAAAAAGCAAACGCCCCGGAAGCCCGGGGCGTCTGCGGTGCTGCTGAATGATGGTTAGTTTGTAGTTCCTGTTGCCGGGAAGGTGACCGAGACAGCATGCGAGCCGTTGCCGACAGCCACCAGGCAGGAGGGCAGGGAGCCCGTCTCGAAGGGAGTGTTGGCTACTGCACTGAGGACGCCGGTGCTGGCATTCAGCTCCGCTCCATCGATGTTGCCCGTCACGTAGTTGGTCGCGTATAGATACGTGCCCAGGTTTGGATCGATGGCCACGCAATTGGTTCCGGCGTGTGTCGCAAAGGTCGATCCCGCCACGGTGGAGAGGCTACCGGTGGACTGGTTGATCGCGAAGGCACTGACTGTCTGCGCGTTGGAATTTGCCGTGTACACGTACCTTGCCCGGGGATCAATGGCGATCGCCAGCGGGAAGGCACCTGTGCCGAACGGGCTGCTGGGCATGGGGGTCAGGTTGCCCGTGGATGACCGGGCGATGTTGTAGCCGTAGATCTGATTGGCTACCTGGTCGGTCACGTAGACGAAGCTGGCAGTGCCGTCCACGGCGATTGCACTGGGAGTGACACCGGCCGCGACACCCTGGTAGGTCTTTAGCGTGGCGTCAAACGTGGTCCCTGTAAGGGGCGTAAGAGCACCAGTGCCCATGTTCTGCGCGAAACCCAGCACAGTGGGCTTGCCGAGCGTTACTTCCTGATCCAGAACGTAGACGTAGATGTTGTACACGCCTGTACCCGTGCCCGTGGAGCAGCTGCCGTTGGTGCTGACGATGGGACTTGGGACGCATACAGGAGGCGAGACAGCAACGCCGACCGGGTTGTTGCCCACGTTCAGCGTGATGGGGGTACCCAGTGAATTATCCGAGTTGATGGGGAAGATGCTCACACCACCGGGACCGGGCGAGGCTGGCGAAAAGCCATTCTGGTAGGTGAAGGTGACGTACAGGAATTTGCCCAACGTATCGACGGCCATGCCGACCGCCGTTGGCAGACTGCTGGTCCCAGGACCCTCGGTGCCGGTCAGGTTTACGGTTTGCTGGCCGTAGAGTTTGCCGTCGGAACCGACCAGCGCGGACTCTACCGCGTTGCCCTGCGAGCCGTTAGGACCGCCAACGATGTAGACCGCCTGATTGTTCGGATTAGCGACCAGCTTGAGCGGCTCAGAGACGGTGCTGGTGAAGGGCGAACCGCTGATCTGGTTCAGAATGCCGGTCTGGTAGTCGACACCATAGGCGGAGATGGTGGCGTTGGACGCGGAGACCGCATAGACATACGCGACCGTGTAGTCACGGCTGCAGGAGGTCAGGCCGAGAGCCAGCGCCAGGGCGGCTCCTCCGGTGATCGCGCTCCGAACCTTTGATTTGAACCTCATCTGCATTTCCTGCAATCCTTGGGGCGGCTCCCCGCTACAGGGAGCCGACTTTCTACTTTCTGCCGGTAGGCCGGCGATGTTTCAAGCAGCGCTCGCGAGGGTGAGCGCTGGGTAACTTGCGTGCTTAAACCGAACCGCTCAGTGCCAGACAGGACAGCCTGTTACCCGCTGACTGGAAGCTGGATCCACGGGACAAGGGTGCAATCTGACCGGTTGGATCCGAGTAGATATACCCCGTGATCGTCCCATCATTGCCGTTGGCGCTATAGAGGTACTTCGAGGTCGGATCTTCGACCATGCACTGCGGACCAGAGCCCGTGGGGTACGGCGAACCTGAGATGATCTGCAGCTGATTGCTGACGATGTTGTATGCCGAGATCGTGCTGCCCTGGGTCGTGGTTGCCGTATTGGTATTATTCGCGTTCAGCACATAGACGTACTTGCTCGAGGTCGAGAGAAATACGTTGGTCGGGTTCGTTGTTCCGGCAGCCTGCGTTGTGACAGCTCCGGAAGTGAACGGCACCAGAGCGCAGTTCCCACCAATGGTGAAGTTGAAGATCTTGCCTGGACCCGAACCGCCGACGTTATCCGTGATGAACATGTACTGCCCATTTCCGGCAATGGAAGTCATCGAAGTCGATCCGACGTTATACAGTCCGGTGGTCACTGTACCAAGCTGGCCGTTGGCGATGCTATATGTGCTGACGGTTTGACCGACGGAGTTGATGGTGAAAAGGCAGGCTCCGGTGGAGGCCATACGGAGAGGCGTCTGACCCACTTCGAGGTAGCTTGGCGAGATCTGACCGGGCTGCGTGCTCGCCGTCTGCAACTGGAGGTTCAGGCGACCCGTGGTGGCATCGGACGAGAACGTCGTGATAGCTCCATTCGCGTCATAACCCGGCTTGCTCGGATCCGGCTGGTATTTCGGGTTGTACTTGTCCAAGACATAAAGAAAACCGCCCGTGGAATCAAAGGTAGCCCAGATGTGCCCGAAACCCTGCGTTGTGTAGTGCTGCTGGAAGGTAAGGGAGCCTTCACCGCCGATCGAGAACAGATCGACGCCTTCGCTGGTCCCGGCAGAGGTGCCACTGGAGTTCACGCCCTGGTTGATGACATAGAGGAAACGGCCACCAGGACGGACCAGAACGGTCACCGGATTGGCATCATACGCGGCAAAGGGCTGGCCAGGGATCCCGGTCAGATTGCCAGTGAAGTCATCGACCTTGTAGCCGACGATGACGGAGTCATTCTGTGCATTGTTGCCGACTGCCCACAGGTACGCGACGGTTCCACCGCCACATGCCGTCATGCTCAGACCCAGGGAAACTGCCGACGTCAGGGCCAGCGCTGCACGGCCGAACCAACTCCACTTCATGCGATTCCTTCACCGCCCGCCCTGCTGCGAGACCCTTAAGGCTTGCTGCAGACGGGAACCTATCTATTCGAGGGGTGGTACAAATCTTCACTTCATTGTAGGGTCTGCGGCACGTTCATGCCAATTCCCCAAGGTGGGACGGGCACCCCGGCGAGGCGTGAGCAGCGCTCGACAACTTTGTTGCCGGGAGGGCCGGAACCTGCGCTGGTAGACGGTTTTTACCATCGGCAGGGTCCCGGACCGCACCTAAAAACAAGAAGACCCTGGAGCCTGGCTCCGGGGTCTTCTCTCTGCGCACGGCTGTTACCAGACGCGGCAGCCGCCGTTCTCCGGCATCATCGGCTGGCCGGGATGGCAGCCAAAGGCCTTACCGAACTGGTCGAAGTTCTGCACCGTGCCCTTGACGCGCCACTCCCCGCTGGAGTGTGGATCGGTCTTGGCCTGGTTAATTGCCGCCTGCTCCCGCTGATTCTGGCACCACACCTGCCCGAAGGAGACGAAGAAGCGCTGGGCCGGCGTGTAGCCATCAATCTGTGCCGTGGTGGACATGCCGCCTGCCTGCAGCGTGTTCAGCAGGGCCTGGTAGGCGATGCGGATGCCGCCGTTGTCGGCGCTGTTTTCGCCAAGCGTCAGGTGACCGTTCAGGTTCTGCCCGGGAGCTACGGCAAAGCCGTCATACTCCTTGGCGACGCACTCGGTGCGCGCGGTGAACTTGGACAGATCTTCGGCGCTGAACCAGCTGCCCATGGTGCCGTCCGCGTTGTACTTGACGTTGCCGGTGGGTCCGTACTTGGAGCCCTGGTCGTCGAAGCCGTGGGTCATCTCATGGCCGATAACCACACCGATGCCGCCGAAGTTCACCGCAGGGTCCTTGGACAGGTCATAGAACGGCGGTTGCAGGATGCCGGCCGGGAAGTTGATGTCGTTCATCGAGGGCGAGTAGTAGGCGTTGACGGTGGGTGGCGTCATGCCCCATTCAGTCTCGTCGACAGGCTTACCGAGCTTGGCGAGGTTGTGGTTCCGCTCGAAGATCGCGGAGCGCTCCGCGTTGCCGAGCAGTTCGTCGGGGGTCACGTCCAGTTTGGTGTAGTCACGCCATTGCTGGGGATAGCCGATCTTGTCACGGAAGGCATTCAGCTTGACCTCGGCCTCCTTCTTGGTCTCGGGGCCCATCCAGGGCAGCTGCTGAATGTCCTGATCGAGCGCGACCTTGAGTGCCGAGACCAGCTTCTCCATGTTGTCCTTGGCGGCCGGTGGGAAGTTCTCGCGCACCCAGTCCTGGCCGACAGCTTCACCCATGGCGCGATCGGTCAGCTGCGTGCAGCGCTTCCAGCGGGGCTGCAGCTCTTCCTGGCCCTGCAGCTGCTTGTTGAAGAAGTCGAAGTTGGTATCAACAAACTTTGCGGAGAGCAGGGGAGCGGCGCCGTGCACGGCATGCCAGCGCAGGTAGCTCTTCCAGGACTCCAGGGGTTCGCCGACGATCTCGGCCTGCACGGTCTTCTCGAAGTCAGGCGACATGACGTTCAGCGAGGGAACGGTGCCCAGTCCGGTGCCGTCGAGGTAGGCCTTCCAGTTGTAATCCGGGGTCAGCGCCTGGAGCTCGGCCACGGTCAGGATGTGATAACGCTTGGACGGATCGCGCATCTGCACGCGCTCCATGGAGCCCGTCGCGAGCGCGGTTTCAATCTTCATCACCGCAGCGGCCTCGGTGGCCGCCTGCTCCGGGGTATCGCCGAGCAGGACGAAGGTGTCCTTCAAATTCTGCAGGTAGCCATCGCGCAGCTTGGCGAAGCGCGGCGCGGGGTTCAGGTAGTAGTCGCGATCCGGCAGCGTTATGCCACCCTGGCCCGTGCCGAGAATCTGCCTGGAGGAGTCCTTCTGGTCCTGCTGCACGCCAACGGAGAGCAGCTCCGCACTCCCAAAGCGCTTGGTCAGCGCGACGTTCAAGGAAGAGAGATCTTTGGTGGACTTCAGGCCAGCAATGGCGTCGAGCTCCGGCTGCACGGGCTTGGCGCCGAGCCCGTCCACCTCGGCTGTGTTCATGCAGGAGGCAAAGAAGTCGCCGTACTTCTTTTGCAGCGGTGTCTTCGGATGGGCGGCCGCGCTTTTCAGGTCGACATACAGGAGGTAATTATTGCGTTCGGCGAGCTCGTTGAAGCGGCCCCAACGCGCCTGGTCGGCGGGGATGGGGTTGGCCTTGTTCCAGTTGCCGCAGGCGTACTGGTAGAAGTCGACGCAGGGATCGACAGTCTTGTCGATCGCCGTCAAATCCATCGAAAGCGGCTTCCGCGGTGGCGTTGTCGGGCCGGAAGGCGTGTCTGCGGGAGCGAAGGTGACGGTGATTTGCTGCGCTGTGCACAGCGGGGCGCAGAGGGCGAGCAGAGAAGACACAACAAGGCGACGCATGCGGGCTCCAGAAAGGGGTATGCAAAACAACACAAACGAGCTCGAAACGACACTCATGCGTGAAGGTGAGAAAACAACGGGTGTGCTCCGGGTACGAAGCGCTCCCCAGGAAAGTTTCGGTCGAAACGCACAAGCCGTTCGCCTGAGAGCGCCTCGTTAGGCGACGACCCTAGAAGATTTTCATGTGGATGGTGAGGTACTTCTTGGGATCCGTGCGCAGCATGACTGCGAGTTCGGACGCGTTCTTCAGCAGCACATTCAGGTTGTCGTAGGCGTCCTTGTTGGTGACCAGCTGGCCGACGGTGCCGTTACCGGCATTGACCCCAGCCAGCAGCGTATCGAGCTGGCTGATGGTGTCGCTGAGCTTACGCGCCGTCGCGGGGTCTTTCAGCAACAACCCAAGACTGCCCTGGCCGCTGTCCACCTGGCCCAGAATGGAATTTGTCCGGGTCAGTGCGGTGTTCAGGTTGTTGTACAGGGTGTCGTCGGTGAGCAGCTTGCCCGCGGAGCCCTTGCCTGCACTCAGGCCAGTCGTCAGGGTGTCAAGCCGGTTGGCCGCATCATTCAGGCGGTTGTACAAGGTGTCGTCGGTCAGCAGTTTGCCGGCGGAGCCGCGGCCCCGGTTCAGGCTCACCGAAAGCGCGTGCAGCTGGCCAAGCGTTGCAGTTGCCTCGTTGTAGAGCGCGGGGTTTTTGAGCAGCTGCCCCGCGCTGCCCTCGCCGTTCTGCAGGCCATCCACCATCTTGTCCAGTTTGGTGATGGTTCCGTTCAACTGGTCCAGGGTGCCCTGGCTTGACTTGATGAATGTGGAGATGGAGGGCTGTTCCACGCCCCTGAACTCGCCGCCGGACGCGAACTCCGGTCCATGGGCGAGCTCGCTGTTGAGCTCCAGGCCGGTATCGCCCACCAGGCCCGCTGTTTGAAGAGAGGCTGTCGTGTCCGTGTGGAAGCGGTCACGAAACCTGGGGTTCAGCTTCATCAGGACTTCGACCGGGGTGAGCTTGCGGGTGGGATCGGGGCTGAGGCGAACGGCCGAGACCTCTCCGACCGGCACGCCTTCCAGCGTGACGGGCGCGCCCACCTTGAGCGCCTCTGAGTTCGCGAAGTAGCTGCGCGCCATCAGTTTCTTCTGAAAGCCACCCATGCCCGAGTTGCTCGTCATCAGGAAGAGCAGCACAAGCAGAAGAGCCAGCGAAACAACAACCAGAACGCCGACCTTGAGCTGCGACCACTTCACTTCCTGCTGACTGGGCATGACCGTATGGTACCAAGCGGGGCCGCAGGCTCAGACGCCCAGCAGCTCGTCCCCATCTTCGGCGATGACGACGGCCATGGCGATCGCATGCGTGTGGGTCAGGCTCAGGGTCAGGTGACGGATGCCGCGAGCCGCGGCGAGCTCGGCGGCACGGCCGTGCAGGACGATCCGCGGGGCCTGGCCGGGCTGGCGCGTCACTTCAAACTCACGCCAGGTGACCCCACGGCTGATGCCGGTGCCGAGCG
Organism: uncultured Acidobacteriaceae bacterium; assembly: GCA_964247615.1. Lineage (GTDB taxonomy): Bacteria > Acidobacteriota > Terriglobia > Terriglobales > Acidobacteriaceae > Granulicella. The sequence continues at coordinate 11,330 of CAXTVC010000064.1, read as the reverse complement.
CCTTGGCTGCCGCTTCCTTGGCTGCAAATCGTGCGGCAAAACTCTGGGCGGCCGTCTTCTTGCGGGCCTGGCAGTAGGCAATCTCGCCCGCTGTATACACGCGGTTCAGAAACTGCTCGCCGAAGCGGTCGAGGCTTGCCTGGATGCGGGGGACTTCCGCGATGTCGGTGCCGAGGCCTAGGACCAAGATGTCTCCGGGGGGTAGCTAAGAACGGTTGGCGTTGAAGCGATCGGCTATAAGCGGCCAGCCATGAGGCGGTTCGCGATGAAGCAGTTGCGGGGCTGCGACTACTGTACACAGGCCCTTGCCGATGCAAGTCGTACTCCGCTCACGCTTCACGGCTGACCGCCCCACCGGTGCCCACTGCTACACTGAGTGCGTCTATGGCTGCTGTGATTGAAGCCAGTCACCTGGGAAAGATTTACCGCTCAGGCAAGCTGGAAGTGCATGCTCTTCGCGATGCGACGTTCTCTGCTGAAACGGGTGAGTTCCTGTCGATTGTGGGGCCTTCCGGCTCGGGCAAATCGACACTGTTCTACATTCTGGGCGGTTTAACGTCGGCGAGCGCCGGCTCGCTGCAGGTCGCGAACCAGGATTTCTCCCGCATGAGCGACAAGGAGCTCACCCGCTTCCGGCGTGGGCACATCGGATTTATTTTCCAGCGATTCAATCTGCTGCCGACGCTCTCAGCGCGCGACAACATTGAGCTTGCGCATACGGTATCGGGTTCAGACAAGCCGTTTGATCGGGCGCTGCTAGACAAGCTGGCGGACCTGCTGCATATCAAGGGCCGGCTGGATCACCGGCCGAATGAGCTTTCGGGTGGCGAGCAGCAGCGCATTGCGATTGCGCGGGCGTTGATCACCAAGCCCTCCATCGTGCTGGCGGATGAGCCGACCGGCAACCTGGACACCGAGAACTCAACGAGTGTGCTGAATATGCTGCGCGACTCCAGCCGGGAACTGGGGCAGACCGTGCTGATGATTACGCATAACCCGGAGGCGGCCTCCATCGCAGATCGCATCCTTCACATGCGGGACGGACGCACGGTTGGCGTGCAGCCCGGGCATGGGCGGGTCGTGCCGGCAGCGGTGCCCGCCAACCTCTAGAGACTTACCGGGGCGGAGAGGACGAGGCCAGGCGGAAGTTCACCGTTACCGTCGTGCGCACTTCCGTGGGCTGGCCGTTGAGGTAGAAGGGCTTGTAGACCCACTGCCGCACAGCATCTGACGCCGCCCCAGCGAAGATAGCGGGTCCGGACACGACCTTGAGGGTCTCCACCGCGCCGTCTTTTCCGATCAGGGTATCGATGACAATGGCACCTTCCAGCTTCTTTTGTCTGGCCTCCACCGGGTACACGGGATCAACGCCTGAGCGAAGATTGCCGGACATGACGCCGCCTGAAACGCGCACGGGGCCACGAGGTTTCTGGGTGCTGGCAGAGGGAGTGTCAGGCGCGAAGAGGAGCGGTGCCGGTGCGTTTTCTGCCGCTTGCGCGAGAGCATCATTCATTTGCGTCGTTTGCCCAGGCTGCGTCGTGCTGTTTGGCTGCGATGGGGAGCTTTGCGCTGCCCCCGCACAGGTTGAAAGCAGAAAACATCCGGCAAGACAGATTCGCATCATGGGGATCCTCGTAGGGAAAAGTGCGGCGAGTGTATACCCACCGTGATACTTTGGGCTCGCTGTATGGGCTGCATTGCCCGTCCTTGATGGATTACGGACAGGGCCAATCGAAAGGGGTTACGGAATGAGAAATCGAATTGCCATGTTGGTCCTGGTCGCAGGACTGATGGGTGTCGCTGCCGGCAGGGGCACCGTGCAGGCGCAGATGACCGGGAAGACCGTCTCCGGCGCTCCAACGGCCAGCCTGAGCGCACAGCCACTGGACCTGAACACGGCCACCCCCGCGCAACTGAAGACGCTGCCCGGCATCGGCGACGCCTATGCCAAGCGGATTGTGGATGGGCGACCCTTCACGGCAAAGAATCAGCTAGTAACGAAGGGGATCCTGCCGCAGGGTACCTACGACAAGATCAAAGACGCCGTGGTTGCGCATAGGGCGTCGAAATAGGGATTCTTTACCGAGAAAACGGGTTGCAAGGTAACGTAACTTTGGTTACTATCGAAAGTGCAGCAAACAAGAGCTAGCCCTGCTGGTTGCGGACTCCCGTTCGCGCCGGCGGGGCTGATTTTTTTGTGCTGCTAACAATCCGCTTCCGTCCTACCACTTTCGTTTGCGAGCTCTGCACCCCCCGGGCGGTAGAGTGTACCTGTGTTCCCGGCACCCTTTTCTTCGGGTGCGCGCGACCGTGGCAGGAGGCGCTGTGCTGGCAAGATGGCGACAAGGATCGCGGGTAGCCGCTGGCTCAGCCCTGTGCGCGCTTTCGGGCCTTTGCGGTTGCGGCAGCCTGGGCGCTGACAGCAGCCTGGGTGCGGCACAGGTACGCTTCGTGGAACTGTCCCCGGGGTCGCCGGAGATGGATTTTTACGTGAATGGGACCGGAGCGGCCTACGGTGTCGGGTTTGAGAACTTCACGTCGTACCTGCCGGTGAGTCCGGGTGTCGCCAACCTGAGCGTCAACCGCGCCGGGCTGGGGCAAGCCCTGGTTGCCTCGCAAAATGTGCTGCTCGGCGGTCATCAGTACACCGCAATCGTCAGCCACGGTCTGGGCAGCCTGCAGCAGCATGTGTATCCCGATCAGGATACGCCGGCACCGGCCGGCCAGGTGGCGCTGCGGGTCATCAACGAGGTCGAAGGGGCGGGGGCCCTGACGGTATATGTCGCTCCCGTGCATGGCAATGGCGCGTCGGTTGCGACGCTGAACGTGACCGCGGGGACGGCCAGCAGCTACGTGAACGCACCGGCAAGCGGGGGCTACCTTGTCACGGCGACTACGGGCGATCGGGGCATCAACCTGCCGGTCGGCAGTGTGACCGTGAAGCTTGGCTCTGGTGCGGTACGTACGGTCGTCTTTGCGGGCACGGCGTTGCCGGGTGGCCACGGCAGCGTCGTCGGCTTTACGCTGACGGACGCTGATCCGTTCTAGGCTGGAGCTTCGTCGTGGGGAGGCCGCTTCGCTCTCCGGCTAGATAGGCTCCCCAGATGAAGCCAAGCGGAACGAACAGGTTGAAGGCCACAACGAAGAAGGTGTGCCGCCCGCCCAGGCCCTTGTTCAGGTTGTAAAGACCCAGCAGCAGGAAAGGTACCGCCAGCGCGGCGCCGTGAGCGACGGGCTTGCGCCGGGCGACCTCCCCCGCGATGTACCCGGCTGCGAGCGCCGACCCCAGTGCCCAGAGCAGGTTGCAGCTCAGGTACAGGCGCGTGGGCGTGTCAAAGGAGCGATGCAGCCCCAGAAAGGCGATGGCGTAGAACGCGCCTTCGAGCGCAAGAAAGAGCAGGAAGCCATCGAGAAAGGCGAAAGCGCTTCGTATGGGTGGGCTCATCTTCATCGTGCTTGTCATCCTCGCCGTGATGGTCATGCTTCTCTTTGTTTGAAGATGCAAAAAGGCCGCGCTGGGTGCGCGGCCTTTCCTCTTTTTGCGTTGTGGGATAGTCAGACTTAGTAGCGATAGCTATCCGTCTTGTAGGGACCGTCGGTGGGTACACCGATGTAGTCAGCCTGCTTTTTGGAGAGGGTCGTCAGCTTGACGCCGATCTTCTCCAGATGGAGCCGTGCGACCTCTTCGTCCAGCTTTTTGGGCAGAACGTAGACACCGATCTCGTACTTGTCCTTATTAGCCCAGAGATCCATCTGCGCCAGCGTCTGGTTGGAGAAGCTGTTGGACATGACGAAGCTGGGGTGACCGGTGGCGCAACCAAGGTTGACCAGGCGACCTTCGGCGAGGATGAAGATCGAGTTGCCGTTGGGGAACGTGTACATGTCCACCTGCGGCTTGATGTTGGTGTGCTTGACTTCCTTGGCGGACTGCAACTCCGCCATCTGGATCTCATTGTCGAAGTGGCCGATGTTGCAGACGATGGCCTGGTCCTTCATCTGCCCCATGTGCTCAAAGGTGATGATGTCCAGGTTGCCGGTGCAGGTGACGTAGATGTCGCCACGGCCGAGGGTCTCCTCAATGGTGGTGACCTCGTAGCCTTCCATCGCAGCCTGCAGGGCGTTGATGGGGTCGACCTCGGTGACGATGACACGGGCACCCATGCCACGCAGGGAGTGAGCAGAGCCCTTGCCGACATCGCCGTAGCCGCAGATAACGGCGACTTTGCCGCCCATCATGACGTCCGTAGCGCGCTTGATGCCGTCGGCGAGTGATTCCTTGCAGCCGTACAGGTTGTCGAACTTCGACTTGGTCACCGAGTCGTTGACGTTGATGGCGGGCACAAGCAGCTTGCCCTGCTCCAGCATCTTGTAGAGGCGGTGAACGCCGGTGGTGGTCTCCTCGGAGACGCCGCGCCAGTCCTTGGCGACCCGGGTCCAGCGCTGGTTGTCCTCCTCGTGGACCTTCTTGAGGAGATCCTTGATGATGGCTTCTTCCTGGGAGTCAGCATTGGCATCGACCCACTCGCGCTCGCCCTTTTCGAGCTCCACGCCCTTGTGAATCAGCAGGGTTACATCCCCGCCGTCATCAACGACCATCTGCGGTCCAAGGCCGCCCTCATGACGGAGCGCCTGGTCCGTGCACCACCAGTACTCTTCCAGGGTTTCACCCTTCCAGGCAAATACCGGCACGCCGGTGACCGCGATGGCCGCCGCAGCATGATCCTGGGTGGAAAAAATATTGCAGGAAGCCCAGCGCACGATGGCGCCAAGATCGACCAGCGTCTCGATCAGCACGGCGGTCTGGATGGTCATGTGCAGCGAGCCCGTGATGCGGACCCCTTGAAGGGGTTTCTGGGGCGCGTATTTGCGCCGGATGCTCATCAGGCCGGGCATCTCCTGCTCGGCGATGGAAATTTCTTTGCGGCCCCAATCGGCGAGTGAGATGTCTGCGACTTTGTACTCGGTCGCGACTTGCTGCTGCTCCAGAACTGCGGTTGCCATGCGTTGCGTCTCCTTGACTTAATGTGCGTTATTAGGGTATCAAATTGCGCTCGGGGCCGCCGAGCGAAGAAGACCGGAGAGCATGCGGCGAACCTCTACGACTTGATGCAACAAAGCGTCGTGTGCGTCCGGCTGGATCGGATCAAGGTCGCAGCTAAGGAGAAGAGCGTACTCAAGCTCGACGCCCGTGCCACGCGCCTGCCCAAGACAAAGGGCAAATTCGCTGGAGCGGTCGCGCCCGCAGGCTTCGGCAATCTTTATGGAGATCTGGGCGGACTGCCGGCGCAGCTGGGTGGCGAGGCCGAAGACCTTGGCTCGGGGGAAGCTCTCAGTCAACCTGTAAATGTCAAGCGTCAGTACATGAGCCTTCCGCCAAACTTCTAGGTTCTGAAAAGTCTGCATAGCTCTGCTCTGGTGAACTCAGAACTGAACGGATTCTTGAGGGTGTCCGTTCAGTTGCGAGTTTTGAGTTTGGAAGTTGCGAGTTTGAGCAACTCGTTCCATAGAGCATTCACCTTGCGGGTAAGGTCGTCCATACCACTGTTGTTTTCGAGGGTGAAGTCGGCGACGCCGGTGGTGCGCTGTTTAGAAAGCCTGGCGAGGCCGTCTTTCTTTAGAGCATCTTGTTCCTCGGGAGCAGGCTGGCGGCCCCCGGTCGCCCGGGCGACGAAGCGCTCGATCTTCGTCGCCTCCGGTGCGGTAACGAGCACGATGCAATCGAAGCGTTTGTCTATCCCTGCGATTTTTGTAGTGAAGAGAAGTGCAGACTCGACGATGACGATGGCGTCGGGCTGCGTGCGGGCGATCGCCGCGGTAAGCCGTTCCTGCTCAGTGATCACGGCGGGATGAACGATATCGTTCAACTCATCCACACGGGGGTATTCCGGGTCGAAGGCAAGCCGGGCCAGCGCGGGGCGGTCCAGCTGGCCGTCAGGGAGCTGAACGCAGGGTCCGAAGTGGTGCACGATGGCCAGGTAAACGGGCTCACCGGGTTGCATCATGACGCGGCCCATCTCGTCTGAACTGAGCACGATAGCCCCATGCGCGGCGAGCAGGCGCGCCACCGTTGACTTGCCGCTGCCAAGCTCGCCCGTGAGGCCCACCCGCAGCATGGGCTAGACGCCTCGGCGGAATCGCGCCGCTTTCACCGTATTGGACATCAGCATCGCGATCGTGAGTGCGCCAACCCCGCCCGGGACCGGCGTGTACGCACCGCAGATCGAGAAGGCACGAGGATCGACATCGCCAATGACCGTCGAGCCTCGCTTGCGAAAGGCTTCTATGCGGTCCTGGTGTTGAGGGCTGCCAGGCGGGAAATACCTTGCTATCTCTGCCTCATCCGTAAGCCGATTGATGCCTACGTCGATCACCGTGGCGCCGGGCATGATCATGTCCGCCGTGAAAAATCCGGGTTTGCCGACGGCAACAATGAGAAGCTCGGCCTCGCGAGTCTGCCGGGCCAGGTCTTTCGTGTAGCGGTGGCAGACGGTAACTGTAGCCTGCTCGTTCATGAGCATGACGCTCATGGGCTTGCCCACGATGTTGGACTTGCCGACCACCGTGGCCCGCGCGCCGATCAGCGGAATCCCGCTGCGCTTGAGCACCTGCAGGATGCCGGCAGGTGTGCAGGGCGCAAGCACCCCATCGAGCGACCCACCCTGCAGCAGGCGGCCGCTGTTCAGCGGGTGGAAGCCGTCCACATCCTTGTGTGGGTCAACAGCCTCCAGAATGCGATGGGTATCGACATGTGCGGGCAGGGGCAGTTGGACGAGGATGCCGTCGATTTCATCACGGCCATTGAGATCCCGTACCAGGGCCAGGAGTTCCTCGGTGGTGACAGAGATTGCCGGGGTGATGAACTCGGAATACATGCCGAGCTCGCCGCAGGTTTTGATCTTGTTGCGTACGTAGATCTGCGACGCGGGGTCGTCCCCTACGAGGACGACAGCCAGTCCGGGGCGATGCCCGTGGGCGACCATGTCGCGAACCGTCTCGGCGATCTCGGCTTTGATCTCTCCGGCAATCGCAATGCCGTCCAATACGCGTGGCGCTGCCATCACATCCACCATACGTTCAGGATAGCTGACCGACCCCTGCAGACCTCCCTCAGCAGAAAGTCTGCACGTTCTTTTCGGCTTATGGCAGATTGTTGAGACAGGGCGCACCCCGTGCACACTTTGTGTAGAAACGCAGCTAACGATTCAGGCATGTCCATGCTCTAACCTCGGAACCGCTGCCACGATGTGCACGCGAGGGAGAACACCCAGTGAGCGACGGACAAGACAAGACCTATGTGGAGCGCTTCACGGTGACGGATCTGCTCGCCTTGCGCGGCGAGCTTCTCCGGGCCGGGGTCGATTCCTTTCAAGCGGCGGAGATCGTCTGCAGCTTCTTGAGTGGACGGGGATACGGGATTTCGTCACACGAAGCCCGCACTGTCGCTTCGAAGATCGAAGTACCTGGCATTACGGCGGAAAATATACAGGCAGAGTTGGAGCGGGTTGCACGCGTGATGTAGTGCTGAGCGCGGCTTTGTTCCGTAGCAGGAGAACCTTCCGCGCCCGGTTATTCGAATGCGCATAGAAAGAAGGGCCCGGCAAGTCTGCCGGGCCCTTCTTTTGCAAACACTGATTAATCCTTGCTGAATGCCGTGCCCAGACGGTCCTGCCACGGATCAATAACGATCTTCGTGACACTCTGTTTCTTATCGCGCCACAGCTTGTACATCTCGCCTGCTTCTTCGATCCCGATACGGTGCGAGATCATGAAGGTCGGGTCGATCTCCCCACCTTCGATTCGCTTGAGCAAGGGACGCAGATACTTGTGCATGTGGGTCTGGCCCATGGCCATGTGAATGCCTTTGCCAAACGCCGCCCCGAAGTTCACCTTGTCCAGCACACCGCCGTAGACACCGGGGATCGAAAGGGTGCCCCCTTTGCGAATGGCCTGGAATGCCTGGCGCAGGACAAACGGCCGATCCGTCTCGAGCTTCAGCATCTGCTCGACCTTGTCATACAGACCAACCAGCGTGTTTGAGTGCGCCTCCATGCCTACGGCATCGATGCAGACGTCCGGGCCAATGCCTCCCGTTAGATCGCGCAAGGCCTCGACGACGACCACGTCATCTTCGGAATAATCGATGGTCGTGGCTCCGCAGTAATCACGGGCCAGACGCAGGCGCTCAGGGAAGCGGTCGATGACGATGACCTTCTGTGCACCCAGCATGTAGGCGCTTGCCGCTGCGAACAGGCCGACGGGTCCTGCTCCCCAAACGGCAACAGTATCCCCGGGCTGGATGTTGCCGTTCTCCGCGCCCATGTACCCGGTAGGGAAGATGTCGGTGAGGAAGAGCACCTTCTCGTCGGAGATGTCGGACTCGATCTTCAGGCAGCCCACGTCGGCGTGCGGAATACGCGCGTACTGCGCCTGGCCCCCGGCATAGCCGCCGTAGATGTGCGAATACCCAAAGAGCGCCGAACCGGAGTAGCCGTACATTGTCTCCGCGACCTGCGCGTTAGGGTTGGTGTTGTCGCAGAGACTCCAGAGGTCCTTCTTGCAGAAGAAGCAATTGCCACAGGAGATCGTGAAGGGAACCACCACGCGATCACCGCGCTTCAGGTTTTTGATCTCGGAGCCAATCTCTTCGACGATCCCCATAAACTCGTGGCCAAGGATGTCGCCCGCCACCATGGTGGGGATGTAGCCGTCATACAGGTGCAGATCCGAGCCACAGATCGCCGTGCGCGTGACCTTAATGATCACGTCGTGCGGGTTCACGATCTGTGGGTCGGGAACGGTAAGGGTTTGGACATTGCTCGTGCCCATCCAGCAGACAGCCTTCATCGGGGTTTCTCCAGAAACGTAGAAGCTTAAGGTGGGGTGTCCGCGGGGACACCGGCCGGTAGCGATTCGTCTTGCTATGCCTTCTCGGAAGGTTCCGTGGTCGCGGCTACGGCGGAGTCGAGGGTGCTCGTTCCCGGAGGTGTGGGATTGTTCTCTCCGTAGAGGCGCAGCTTCAGCGAACCCGCGAAGCCACGTGGACCGTGCGAATTGCCGACAACAGTCGGAATCTCCCCGGACTCGGCCAGCTCCTTGAAATGGCGAAGATCCTCGATCACAATCTGCCGTGGGGTACGCCGTGTAAGAGCGGCTGCGGCAATTGTTAAACGGCCACCTGGAGTCTTCATGTTCTCGAGTAGGGTGACGATGGTTCCACGTCCACTCGGGGCGTCGGTGAAGTGAATTTCACCGTGCTCCGCAAAGGTCGTGTCCACGGAACGCCATGCAATCTTCTCGCCAGGGATGTCTTCGTACACCTCTGTGTCATAACTGACCCGTTTGCCTTCGCTATCCTCCGGGTCGCCGAACGTCCATGTACTGCGGGTTGCTGACACAGGCACAACGGACACAACATATTCCTGAAACCTGGGGGCGTTCGTAACGTCGCGCCACATCTTGTACAGCGTCTGACGGTCAGCGTTGATCGTCTGCAAGGTGTGCACGCGGACTTCGCCATCCTTGACGTCCTGAGGAAGTGGCTTGAAGTGCGCGCCCTTACCTTGTCCAGCGGGAAAGGGCGGAAGATGTGTCTGATCAACGATCTGCGGCATGGACGGCCCTCCAAAGGCCCTGAGGTATCTCGCCTTGTGTTGCAGGCACCCTCTAGCTCCTTTGGGATGGCACGTCAGCATCGAGCGATGCCCACCCTTCGTTGTCAGCCGCCATGTTCCGAAGGTCGCTTGCGTGCGGGGAAACTGCTGTTCAGCAAATCAACTGACGCTGTCAGTGCGCCCAGTAGCTGCACACGGAGTCCGCTCCCGGGGTGGTCCGGGGAGGCTTCGCTTGCTGCAGGCAACCTCCTGTTTCAGCTGGCCGTCTCTTCAGCTTCCGAAGGAACAGCGCTCGGGAACGGCTCTACGCGTTGCGCCCGTAGTCAGAGGAGCACGCATTGCGTAAAGTCACGAATGATGAGCAGGAGATTCGCCTCTGGGCGGCTCGCTATGATGCCCAACCTGTAGAACGGAAACCCTTCCGCCCTGATGGCGAACCGGCGCAACTGGGATTTGTCTTTGGGCAACTGCCGCAGGAAGCGACCGCCAGTCTGCAGCCCATCGCGTGGTCGCGATTCTTTGCCGTGTTTCATCTTCTAGGATTGGTGCTTGCCTATAGCGGCAATCGCGAGTTCGAGATTCTAAAGGTCGAAGGCGGGCAAGACGGTCGACCTGCCGTGAAGCGCATGCAGGCCTGAGGTTAGATCTTCGAGTCCGTGCCGACCGGCTCGGGCCTGAGGGCAAGCATAGCCTCAATCGCCGGGTTTACCTCGTTCGCTGCAAAATCCGCAGCAACCCGAATCCCATTCATGATGGCGCGATCGTTGGATGAGCCATGGCCAACAATACAAACACCGCGCACACCCAGCAGGGGCGCGCCCCCGTACTCCGTGTAGTCCAGGCGCTTCTTGAAAGCCTTGAAGGCTTTCTGGCTCAGGATCGCTCCGACCGTCGACGTGATCGTGGACTTCAGGCTGTCCTTTAAAGAGGTGTTCACCAGCTTCACGAGTCCTTCACTAGTCTTCAACGCGACATTGCCGACGAATCCGTCAGTGACTACGACATCGACGTGGCCGTTGTACAGGTCACGGCCTTCCACGTTGCCGATGAAGCGGAGACCATGCTGCGACGCCAGTACGCGCAGCAGCGGCAGAGCCTCCCGCGTAAGCGCATTGCCCTTGGAATCTTCTTCACCAATGGAGAGCAGGCCGAGGCGCGGATCGGGCATGTGCAGCACGTTTTTCGCGTACATAAAGCCCATGATGGCGAATTCGAGGAGGTTGTTCGCGTCGCAGTCGACGTTGGCGCCGACGTCCAGCAGCACGCAGGGTGTGCCTGCAGTGGTGGGCAGCACGGTGGCCAGCGCCGGGCGATCTACGCCGGCGAGCGAGCCAAGCACCATCTTGGCGGAGGCCATCGCCGCACCGGTATTGCCCGCAGTCACAAAACCGCCGGCCACGCCCTCGCGGACCATCTTCAGGCCGACCCGCATCGTGGAATCTTTCTTGGAGCGCACGGCCTGGGCGGCCTTGTCCTCCATCGTGATCCACTCACTGGCCTGTTTGATGAAAACGGGGAGTTTTTCTGTCTTGCTGCCTGGAAAGGAGAGACCGTGCTTGCTCTCGGCGACCTTCAGCGCTTCACGCAGTTTCGGGCGCAGGATTTCTTCCGGGCCGACGAGGTGCACGCGCACGTCCAGCGTGCTGGCAGCAAGTACAGCTCCACGGATCTCCGGGTCGGGTGCCTTGTCGGAACCCATGGCATCGAGAACGATGTCGA
>CAXTVC010000063.1:0-19165 GCA_964247615.1 uncultured Acidobacteriaceae bacterium | reverse complement strand
GGATAAAGTCCCACACGATCATGAAGTAGCCCGGAAACTTCATGCTCTTGATGCACTCAATCTCCCGCGTCAGCCGCTCTTCATACGCCGCTAGCGTGCTCCGCAGAATGCCGCGTGACTGCAGGTGCGCCACCGCCGTATCCCGCCGTTTGGCCCATCCCTCGCGGCACACCTGCTCAAAGTAGGTGTCGATCGTCTCGCCGTCCGGCAGCGGAAACTTCGGAAACGGGTTCTTGACCTTGGTCAGCTCCAACTTGCAGCGCTCCGGGAACTGCATCGTCCGCGTGCACACCTCTGGCGCATGGCTGAAAAGCCGGTGCATCTCGTCCGCCGACTTGATGAAGAACTCGTTCTTCGTGAACCGGAACCGCTTCGGGTTGTTCATCGAATCCGCGGTCTGCACGCACAGCAGCACCTCATGTGAGTGCGCGTCATCCTCGGCGATATAGTGCGAGTCGTTCGTCGCAATCAGCGGTATGCCGAGGTCCTTTTCCAACCGGAACATGGCCTCGGTCACCGCTTTATCCGGCTCCAGCCCATGGTCCTGGATCTCCAGGAAGAAATTACCCTTCCCAAAGATCTCCTCGTACTGCCCACCAACCCGCTTGGCCTTGTCGTAATCGCCCTGCATCAGGTGCTGGCTCATCTCGCCCGCCAGGCACCCCGAAAACCCGATCAAGCCCTCAGCATGCTCGGCCAGGAACTTCTTGCTGACACGTGGCTTACGGTAGAAACCATGAAGTGCCGCTTCAGACGTCAGTCGCACCAGGTTCCGGTAGCCGGCCTCATTCTCCGCCAGCACCAGCAGGTGGTTGTACTTCGACTCCGGATCCGGCTTGCCCCGATGATCGTCTTCCTTGCAGATATACAGCTCGCACCCAAGGATCGGCTGCAGGTCCTGCTTCTTCATCGCGTCGAAAAAGTGCACCGCCCCAAAGATGTTCCCGTGGTCGGTCATTGCCGCCGACCCCTGCCCGATCTTCTTCAGGTACTTGGCCAGCTTGTCAACGTCACAAGCCCCGTCCAGAAGCGAATAATCGGTGTGCAAATGCAGATGCGTAAACTCAGCGGCCATGCCCCAGTTTACTGCTTCGATACTGGTGCAACCAATGAGGAAAACCGGTCCCACATGCCAACAGGACACGAAATCACCAAGCTGCGGCGGAGGAAGAGTCGCCTACGCGGGCAGGGCATCCTGCACAGATTCTGCGATGTAACTCTTCATTGCTTGGCTCAACTGCGAATCCACCTCATCGGCAATGGTCATTACACCCAGCAGAAGCACGCTGAAATCAATGGTCCCGAGATTTCTCTGCAGCGTCTGAAAGATCGTTACCTGCAGAATGCGGCTCTCTTCCACCATCATGGCCGCGGTGTAGCCCTGCTGACGCCGCGCCAAACCATGGTCTGATGCAGACGCGGAACGCAGTTCTTTGGTACCCAACGGCTTGAAGCTCTGCAGACGATGCGCAAGGTCCAAAAATAACTGGGGCAGGTGATGGCAACGCGCCTCACGACTCAGCGGAACAGCCGTCAGCACCTCTTCCTTCTCCACCCCGGCGTACCAGTCATCGATGCTGTTTCCGGTGGTCCGCTCCAGAATCGTCGCCAGTGTCTCGACCTTCCGCTTATGAAGCGGCCCTTTGGAAAGTCGTTGCGTTATGGCTTCTATCAGATCCGGGATCTTCATCGGCTTTACGAGAATCTCGTCCGTCTGCATCAGAATCGCATTTGCCGCGGCAGACATCTCGGGGAAGGCGCTCAGCAGCAGCGTCACCGCTTCGGGATTTTTGTGCCGCATCGCACTTACCACGGTGAGACCATCCCCGGCGCCGGGCATGTGCAGGTCGCTCAGCAGCACATCGAATGTCTGTTCATTGATGTAGCGCAGCGCCTCCAACACATCAGCTGCGCAACATACCTCAAAGTCGTGTTGCTGCAGAATCCTGCACAGCGTCATGCGCACTGTCTCGTTATCATCCACTACTAACACCCGCGCAAGCGCCATAAGAACCCCACTCGGACGAAGCTTTATCACTGTCGTCGCCTGAGTATAGAGCTCCACCCCGCATCTCCACGGTACGACGTCGAACGCACGGCCATAGCGGGAATCAACTTGGACGATTCACGCAGCGCCTTCTGATCTCTCACATCTATTTGAAAGCACAGTAGAAGAACCTGGAGAACGCATGAACCCCACAGGCAACACCATCCTCATCACCGGCGGCGGCTCCGGCATCGGCCGCGGCCTCGCCGAAGCCTTCCACAAAGCCGGCAATCAGGTGATCATCACCGGCCGCCGCAAGTCCGTCCTCGAGGAGGTCACCTATGCCAACCCCGGCATGAAGGCCATGCCCCTCGACATCGACAACCTCGACGACCTTCAACAGTTCGTCGCCCGCGTCAAAGCCGAGCTCCCCGCCCTCAACATCCTCATCAACAACGCCGGCATCATGCAGGCCGAAGACCTCAAGTCCGGCGTAGACAGCCTCGCCACGGCCGAGGCCACCATCTCCACCAACCTCCTCGGCCCCCTGCGCCTAACCGCCGCCCTCCTGCCCGGCCTCATGGCCCAGCCCCAGGCCACGGTCATGACCGTCACCTCCGGCCTCGCGTTCAACCCCATCGCCACCAACCCCACCTACTGCGCCACCAAGGCCGCCATCCACTCCTGGACGCAGTCCCTCCGTTACCAGCTCCGCGGCACGACCGTCGAGGTCCTCGAGATCGTCCCACCCTACGTCCAGACCGAACTCACCGGAGCCCACCAGGCCACCGACCCCAACGCCATGCCCCTCGCCGACTACCTCACCGAAACCCTCGAACTCCTCAAATCCCCACCTCCCAACGGCGAGATCCTCGTAAAGCGCGTCTACCCCCAGCGCTTCGCGGAACGCGAAGGCAAGTACGACGAGCTCTACGAACAACGCAACGAAGCAGCCAAACAACGCGGCGCCAACAAGAAGTAGGTCCTGCCACCCCACGAGAACGGCACGGCTTCAGCCGTGCCGCCTTCCTGAGGAAATGCGGGGCTTCAGCCCCTAAGGTCAGTCCGGGAGAGCACCGCGACACAATCCACTTCGCAAAGACCTCGTGCTGACAAACACACTTGCAAAGGCCACCTACATCGGCACAACAACACGCAACGCCCACGCCATCCACTCATCCTCTGAAATGCTGGCTCCTGCCGCCTGGATCACCATCGCCGTCTCCTCCGACTCGCTGCAGTTCAGCCGATAGCCGTTAAGCTGCGCAGACATCACCAGGGCCGCAAGCGCTACGCGCTTATTGCCATCCGCAAAAGGGTGACTCCGCAAAATCGCCCAGGCTAACGAGGCAGCAACCGCCCCTATGCGGATCTCCCCGGTGTAGTTGCCCATCTGCTGCGGACGTGCCACGGCGGACTCGAGCGCGTTCTCATCACGAACGCCCCCAAGCCCACCATAGGTTTGAATCAATCGAGTGTGTACGTTCCGTAGAACATCGCCACGCACATAGGTGACGCTCACTTCGCCAGTTCACGGTAGCTGCGCCGATGCTGCGCTTCGGTCTGCAGAAACGCTTCCACCTGGCGCGTGAAATCCGCATCCACCGGCGTCATCTGCAACACGCCGTCGCGCTTCTCCGCCCTCAGAAGCGATCCCTCGCTGACGGCCAGGTCATCCATCAAGGCCTTGGGCAGAATCACCCCGTATCCATTCCCGATCTTGCGGACTTTGAGCTCCATAGTCACATTATAACAACGTTATAACCGTTAGAACTCTCAGCGCCCCAGCCGACCCTCTATCCAGTACGTCACCCACCGCAAACACCAGGCAATCCTGTGCTGCACCCGCGCTAGCAGGTGCAACACCGGCTCAGCCCGCGTCCCAAACACCCGCAAAATCGCCGTCCCAAAAGCCTCTTCGGCATACCCCACGGCATATCCCAGCCGACCCCGGCCCGGTGTAGGCGCAACATGCAACCGCCATCCCAGGTCGGTCTTCTCCAGCAACACAGCCGCCCGCCGCAGATGTTCCGCCGTGCTGACAACCTCCACACTGTGCCATCCATGCCGCTTTAGCAGCGCCTCTGTGTTCGCCACGTTCTGGATCGTCGTCATGGCGCGGCGCTCCTCAAAAATGGCCTTCGCTGGCACGCCCTGCGTTCTCGCATACGCAGCCATTACGTCCGCCTCGACATACTGCCGCGAGGTCGGTCCGCCCGTGAAGATGATCCGCGGCGCCTTGCCTCTACGAAACTCCCGGATCGCTTCATCCGTGCGCCATTGCTCCATCTGGGTCAACTCACCATGCATGTCGGCGGGGGTCCCCAATACGACCAGCGCATCCACAGGCCCGTTGCCTTCATTGCCCCGCGGCACGGTCACGTAGAGCAGCTCGATAGCTGCCGCACCCAGCAAAAGCGAGGTTGCAACACCGATCGCCCATCCGCGTCTCGAAGTACGTGCTTGCCGTACTGCAACCCTCTCCATCACGGCCGGCACGGCTAGCGCCCCAGCAACTGCTTGGCCAGCCGCGCATACAGCCCCACGGCCTCCAGCAGCTCCGCCTTCGCAATCCGCTCGTCCGGCGTGTGCGCCGTATGAATACTGCCCGGCCCCAGCAGAAACGGCTCACCCCAGTTCGTCAGGCTCGGGATATCGGTCGTAAACTTCGCCACCATCGTCTCGAATCCATCCACCGGCCGCATCTGCACAAACGGCAGCTCCAGCGAGAACTCCACCTCACAGCGCCCGGCGACCGCATCCACAATCGCGGCCCGAATGCCCTCGGCAGGCCCCACCAGCCGCACCAGCAGGTGCGCCTCCGCGGCGTCTGCAATCACATTGGGGGCGCGCCCGCCCGAAATCAATCCCACATTCAGGGTCGAGTCGCCAATCCCCTCGACAACCGGCAGTTCCAGCGCCTGTACGTCGGCAAGCGCCGCCAGCAGCTTGTCAATCGCCGACTCGCCCAGCTCCGGATACGCCGAGTGCGCCATACGCCCCTGCGCTCGCAGCTCCACCCGCAGCGCCCCCTTCGAGGCCAGGGCCAACCGATTGTCTGTCGGCTCCCCGTTAATCAAAAACCGCGATCCCCGCGCCTGCCCATTGGCTACCGCCGCCCCCGCGGAATCGCGCTCTTCCCCTACGACAAACAGCAGCCCCACCGGAAAACCCTCGGCCCGTAGCTGCTCCGCGGCGGCAATCTGCGCGGCAAGAATCCCCTTCGCATCGCAAACGCCTCGACCATATAAAAACGCGCCGTCATCCCGCGCAGGTCCCAAAAACGGTGGAACGGTGTCCATATGGGTAGAGAGCACCAGCTCCGCAGCCCTGCCCGGCGCAGTTGCATACACATTGAAGCGCTCACCCGTACCCCCACCCGGCGTCCGCGCCAGCGCAGGCTGCTCCACCGCCATCCGCTCCACAGCCCATCCCTGCGCCTCCATGTACTCATGCAGAAACGCACCGCACGCACCCTCGTGGTACGTCGTGGAGTCAATCGCTACCAGCTGCTTCGTAAGCTCAATCGGGTCAAGAGGCATACCCTCCCAGCATACCCGCCTATCTCCGCCCAGACCCAGTAGCCCCGTCATCTCGACCGGAGGCGAAGCCGCAGCGGAGAGACCCCTGTATCTCGCAACGCGAGGGCTGGAAAGCACAAGCCAGCAAGCACAACACCCCAGTCCCAGGCTCTGCGTACTTTTCACCCAACCTCACTACAATAGGGAGACCCACCCCCGCAAACCTCTCATCAACCAAACGCGGGTCATCCCGTCGATCCACACCTAAGTTACCTATTTTGAGGATTTTGCACCAAAACAGGGGAGGAGGTAGAGCAACCATGACAACCGCCACCTCTCAAGTCCAGACCATCGACGACCTCCACGGCCCCGCCGGCCGCCTCGAAGCCCTGCTCAACACCGGCGCGCCTGACGCACCCTTCGCCGCCCTGGTAGCCCACCCCCACCCGCTCGGCGGCGGCACGATGCACAACAAGGTCGTCTATCACACGGCCAAGGCGTTCTCCTCCTTCGGCCTGCCCGTCCTGCGCTTCAACTTCCGCGGCACCGGCCTCAGCGAGGGCGCCCACGACGACGGACAGGGCGAGGTAGAAGACGTCCGACACGCCCTGAACTGGCTCGCGACCCGCTTTCCCGGCAAGCCGCTCCTCTTCGCCGGGTTCAGCTTCGGCTCCAACGTCGGTCTGCGCGCCTGCTGCGGTGACCCACGTATCGCCGGCCTGGTGGGCATTGGCCTGCCCGTCCGCGCCGCCGGTCGCAACTACAGCTACGAGTTCCTCGCCGGCTGCGGCTCGGTCCCCAAGCTCTTCGTCTCCGGTGACACGGACGAGTTCTCCCCCCGAGGCATCCTCGAAAGCTACCTCGTCGCCGCCCCTGAGCCCAAACGCCTTGTCTGGATCCCCGGTGCCGACCACTTCTTCGCCGGCACGCCCGACTCCCCCGGCTCCAAGCTGGACCTCTTCAGCACCGAACTCCGTACCTGGCTCGCCGCAACCTTCAGTCTGCCGCGCTGAGCGGTACATTGCGACCCAGCCCCGGCAGCCGCTCGCACCAGTCCTCGATCAGCTCCGCACAGATCTCCGGCCGCTCCTCTGCGGGCCGATGCCCCACCCCCGCCAGCACATGCAGCTCCGACCGCCGCAGCCTCCGTTGCAGGCGATAGCACGTCTGCAGGGGCACGGCCCGGTCGTGATCCCCCCACAGCAAGAGGGTCGGCAAGCGGAACGGTGCCTCCAGCAGGTGCCGCAGCTCCCGCATATCGCTTTGCCAGGTCCCAAGCAATCGCAACAGGTGGCCGATCGTACCGCGGGTTCTCAGGTTCTCGCGATATGGCAGCAGCCGCTCTGGCGAGTCCCAGCTCTGCGGCCCCGCCATCTGCCGCAGCCCGATCATCTGCAGCCACTGCGGATACCACGGGATCGTATGCGCAAACGCCATGCCCACCGGCGACAGGTAGAACCGGATGATCTGATCTGCATGGCCAAAGTAAGGGTGAGCCGGCGCCAGCAGCACCAGAGACCGCAGCAGCCCGGGTTCAGACGCCGCCAGGTGCAGCCCCACAGCACCGCCATGGGAGTGCCCCACCAGCACCGGTCGGTCCAGCTGCATCGACCGCAGGATCTCCGCCACGCAACGGGAGGCAGAAGCCAGGGTCGCACTCAGCCGAGGATTCCGCTCCGATCGGCCCGCGCCCGGCAGGTCAATCGCCACCGCATGCCGTCCACTCGGCAGAGCCTCCATCAACGGACGAAACGTGGCCGCTGAGCCCATCAGGCCATGTACCAGCACCAGCGACGGTTGATCCGGATGCGGTTTGCCCCGCTCCAGGCAGGAGATGCGCCACCCCGCCGACGCCACCTCGTGCCGCGCAATCACACCCGACACTTAGGCTGTTGCGGTCATGAACTGCTCCTGCCGCAGGGAAGCCTTCCCGGAGACACCATCTTCCAGAAGGTCGGACAGCAACGCACACACCTGGTCCACATGGCTCCGATCAATCAGAAACGACGGCAAGAACCGCAGCACATTGCCCTGCACAAGATTCAGCAGGAACCCACGTTCCAGCCCCGCCTCGGCAATCGGCCGCGCCGCTTCATCGAGTTGCAAACCGACCAGGAGACCGCGCCCGCGAGCCTCGACAGTCCGGCTGCTCTGACCCACTAACTGCTGCAGCCGGGACATCAGGTATCCACCCGTATCCTGCACTCGCGCCAGCAGTTGCTCGTCTTCTACGACGCGCAGGAACTCCAGACCGAGTCGGCACAGGAACGGACTCCCGCCCAGCGTACTTCCATGCTTTGCCAGCCCGAAGGAGTGAAAAAGATCGTCATCGACCAGCAGCGCGCTCAGCGGCAGACCTCCCCCCAACGGCTTACCCAGCAGCAGCATATCCGGCTTCACACCGCTCTGCTCGCAGGCGAACCACTCCCCCGTGCGACCCAGGCCGCACTGGATTTCGTCGAAGATCAACAGCGCGTCGTGCTCGTCGGCAAGCTGCCTGGCCAGGCACAGGTATTCCGGCGTAAGGACATGCACACCGCCCTCGCCCAGCACCGGCTCCAGCAGGATCGCCGCCGTGTGCGGCCCCACCGCAGACCTCAATTTTGCCGCGTCATTCCTCTCGACAAACGTCACATGGGGAATACCGGGACCGAAGTCGACGCGGTACTTGTCCTGCCCTGTTACGGACAGCGCTCCATAGCTACGCCCGTGGTAGGACTGCCGCAGGGCCACGATCTCTCGCTTGTTCGGCCCGTAGTTCTGGCGCGCGTGCGTATGCGCCAGCTTCAGCGCTCCCTCCACGGCTTCGGTTCCGCCGGTGGAGAAGAAGGCGCCGCGCATGCCTGCCAGATCGCACAGCCTTTCTGCAAGCTCACCGGGATACCGGTTCGCATACTGAGGCGACAGGTGCACGAGCTGCGCGGCCTGTTCGTTCATGGCTGCCAGCAACCGCGGATGCGCGTGCCCCAGGGCATTCACACCCAGACCAGCCATCATGTCCAGGTAGCGATTGCCCGAAGTATCCCACAGGTACACGCCTTCGCCGCGTTCCATTACCACCGGGAACCGGGCGTACACTGGCACCAGTACCTCGGCATCATGGGCAAGGATCGCAAGCGCTTCGGCGTTCTGCCGAAATGTATCCGTCATCGTCCCAGTTCACAGGAGATGTTGAACCGGGTCAAGGTGTGCGTCGTATCTGCCTTGGGTCACATTCCACCCCTCAGGTGGGATTGTGTCGTCTACCGAAAATGGTAGAGCGGTATGGAACGGGGGACATAGGGGATACGTGATGCTCCCGATACCTCATCTCCCCGCGGTGGGCAATTGGCCCTCCACGTGCTCATACCTTGGTAACCTCACCATCGGCCGATGAAACGCCTGTTCCAAACCCGACTCTTTGCCGTCCTGCTGGCGGTGCTGACGCTTGCCGCCATGGGCCTCGCCGTGGGCAATTTCGTGCAGGAAAATGGTTACGATGCGCCGACCGACGGCGTGTCCTGGACCGAGGTCCCGGGCGGGCTGCGGGCATACCGTGTGCCTTCAGGCACACCAGGCGATCTGGCCGGCATCCGCAAGGGAGACCTGCTCACCGCCATCAACAACACCCGCACGCCCGACATCTCCACCCTGGACCGCTCGCTTCCCGGCGTCTGGCAGCACGCCACCTACTCCGTTCTACGTGCCACCGGACGCCCCGGACACCCCGCCCAACTGGAAATCAATGTCATCCTCGCACCAGCTGACCGGACCAACAACCAGGTACTCCGCCTCATCGCGCTGGTTTACCTGGCCATCGGCCTGTATGTCCTGCTGCGACGCTGGACAGCGCCACAGTCCACCCACTTTTTCGTCTTCTGCCTGACGTCTTTCGTTCTTTACAGCTTCAAATACACCGGCGTTCTGGATGCGCTGGATCTGACGATTCTGATCGGCAACGTGCTGGCCATCGCCCTGCAGCCCGCGATGTTCTTGCATTTTGCGCTCAGCTTCTCGGGTGTGCGCCGCCGCATGGCATTATGGCGGGCGTTCTACACTCTGCTCTATCTGCCGGGCGCGGTTCTTGTCTGGCTACGCTATATGTCGCTGTTTCACTGGGCGCCGACCGCTCGTTTGCAGCACAGGCTGGATCAGGTCGAGTTCAGTTATCTCGCCATGTACTACCTGCTCGCGGCCACGGTCTTCTGGTTCCGCTATCGCAGCGCAGCGCAGCCACTGCAGCGTCAGCAGCTGAAGTGGCTCTCACGCGGCACCCTGCTTGCCGTTGTCCCCTTTACAGCGCTGTATGTTGTGCCCTTCCTTGCTGACGTCAACGTCCCAAGCGTTCTCAGCAAAGTTGCACTTCTCTTCCTGCTCATCCTGCCGCTCACGTTTAGCTGGGCCATCGTCCGCTTCCGTCTCATGGACGTCGACCTCATCTTCAAGCGGGGCGTGGCCTATACGCTGGCCACCGCTGCCCTGGTGGGCATCTACTTCGGCGTTGTCGCCCTCGCGGCGGAGGTCATCCACAATCGCTGGCAGCATCTGGGCGAGTGGGGATTGATCGGCGCCGTTGTCGTCACGGGCCTGGTCTTCGATCCACTCAAGCGCGCTATCCAGGGCCGCGTAGACCGGGTTTTCGATCCAAAGCGCTTTGACTACCGCGAGACGCTCATCGAGTTCGGCCGGCGGCTCAACGCGCAGACCGACCTCGCTGCCCTGGTAGGCTCCGTCGTCGAGCGCCTCAACCAGACTCTGCTGGTCACCCGCGTTGCCGTCTTTCTCGCCGACGAGGGCTACAGCGTGCGGCAACCACGCTTCACCATGGTTGCCTCGCACGGTCTCTCCGCTGCGCTGAACACCGCTGGCCTCGATCTCGGCTTCTTCAGTTTCGGCCGCTTCGACGAGCAGAATCACCTCTTCTTCGAAACGCCCGAGAATGTCATGCGCCTCCCGGAGTCGCAGCGCGCCACCGCAGCCGCGCTCGACCTGAATTACTACGTTCCCTGCCGCGCGGCCCGGCACGCCGGCGGCGGACAGAGCACCATCGCAGTCCTGGGCCTCGGCCGCACCGGCAAAGGCGACTTCCTCTCCAGCGAGGACATGGAGCTCCTTGAATCACTCGCCGGCTACATCGGCATCGCGATCCAGAATGCCCAGCTCACCTCCCGCCTTGAGCAGAAGATTCTTGACTTCGAACGGCTGCGCGACTTCAACGAAAACATCGTCGAATCCATCAACGTGGGCGTCTTTGCACTCGATCTCGAGAATCGCATCGAGAGCTGGAACGCCCAGATGGAGGTCATGGAAGGCAAGCCGCGCGCCGAGGTGTTGCGCCGCCCGGCACGCGACGTCTTCTCGCCCCAGTTCACCGAGCAGCTGGAGCTCCTGGAAGGTCAGCACAGCGTCCACACGCTCTACAAATATCGTCTCGTTCTTCCCAACGGCGAAGCGCGCACGGCCAACATCACCATGGCCCCGCTGCTGAATCGCGAGCTCGAAACAGTGGGCCGCATCGTCATTGTGGATGACATCTCGGAGCGCGTCAGCATGGAGGCCCAGCTTACCCAGGCCGACAAGCTCTCCTCGATCGGCCTGCTTGCCGCGGGCGTGGCGCACGAGGTCAACACGCCGCTCGCGGTGATCTCCAGCTACACGCAGATGCTTGGCAAACAGATCCGCATGGACGAAGCGGCGCAGGCCCGTCTCGGTCCGGTCATCGAAAAGATCACCCAGCAGACCTTCCGCGCCTCCGAGATTGTCAACGGCCTGCTGAACTTCTCACGCATGGGTACCGTGGAGCTCGGCCCGGTGGACCTGAACCAGGTTGCCACCGAGACGGTGCTGCTGCTCGAACACCAGATGCGAGGCTCCGGCGTTGCCGTCCACACCGACCTTGCTCCGGGGCTGCCCATCATCGCCGGCAACCGCGGCAAGCTGCAGCAGATCCTGGTGAACCTGATCCTGAACGCACGTGATGCCCTGACCGAGAGCACCGGCCCGCAGATCACGCTGAGTACGCGGCAGCTCGGCCCCGAGGTGGAATTGAGCGTGACAGACAATGGATCTGGCATGCCGCCCGATGTTCTGCGCAAGATCTACGATCCGTTCTTTACCACCAAATTTCAGCCCAAGGACGGCCAGCGCAAGGGTACGGGCCTGGGACTCGCCGTGTCCTATGGGATCGTTCAGGAGCACAGCGGCCACATCGATGTCTCCAGTGAAGTGGGCCACGGCACCACCTTCCGCCTCCTGTTTCCTTCCGTGGGGGAGTCCCACCCACCAGCGTCTAACGGGACCCCCCGCAGCGCCACCATCCCCGCAGAGCCCAACCACAGAGGAACCGTAGCGCATGTCTGATACCGCTCTCGCCGCAAGCCTGGCTGCCCCTTCACCCGTTCGATCGACCGGACCTGGCTCGCGTATTTTGATCATCGATGACGAGGCCGGTATCCGCGATTCCCTCGAGACACTGCTTACCCTGGAAGGTTTTCAAGTCGAGTTAGCCGTCGACGGCAGGTCCGGGCTCGATGCGCTGACGCGTAACACCTATGACCTCCTCCTGCTGGACCTCGCCCTTCCCGGAGAGACCGGCATCGATCTGCTGCCGCGCATCAAGAGCCTTGTGCCCACGCTGCCGGTCATCATGATCACGGCATACGGCACAGTGAATAACGTCGTCGATGCCATCCAGGCAGGCGCGTCCAACTTCGTGCAGAAGCCCTGGGACAACGAAAAGCTGCTCGCAGACATCCGCGCCGCCATCGGCCGCAGCCGGGCCGAAGAGGAGGTCCAGCAGCTTAAGCGCGTGCTCAAGCAGCGCTACTCATTTGAAAACATCGTGGGCAAAAGCGACCCGATGCTGGAGCTGTTCCAGCTAATCGAGCAGGTCGCGCCCAGCCGCTCCACCGTGCTGATCCAGGGCGAAAGCGGCACAGGTAAGGAGCTCGTCGCAAAGGCGACCCACGCCAACTCTCCGCGCCGCGACCGCCCCTTCATCCCGGTAAATACCGGCGCGGTTCCTTCCGAGCTTCTGGAGTCGACGCTGTTCGGTCACGAACGCGGTGCATTCACCTCCGCCGTCTCCGCGAAGAAGGGACTCTTCGAAGTCGCTGACGGGGGCACCCTGTTTCTCGACGAGATCGGCACCATGAGCATGGAAATGCAAGCCAAGGTACTGCGCGTGCTGCAGGATCGCCGCTTCATGCACGTGGGCGGCACCCAGGAGATCCAGGTCGATGTCCGCATCATCGCGGCGACCAATGTGAACCTGCGGCAGGCCGTGAAAGAAGGCCGCTTCCGCGAAGACCTTTTCTACCGGCTGAATGTCATCACAGTCGAGCTGCCGCCGCTGCGCCAGCGCCGCACCGATATTCCCTTGCTGGCAGCGCACTACCTGCAGCGCTACTCCGAGGAAAACGGCATGCCCACCCGGGAGCTTGCGCCTGACGCCCTGCGCGTGATGCTCGATTATGAGTGGCCGGGCAACGTCCGCGAGCTTGAGAATGCCATGGAGCGCGCCGTGGTGCTCTCCCGCAGCAAGGACGTCACCTCGGACCTGCTCCCGACCCAGCTACGTGGGCAGAGCTATTCCACGGCCCTGCTGGAGGAAAATCACCAGGCCTCGCTGTTCGACGTCATGGAAGACATCGAGCGGCGCATCATTGCAGACCGGCTGGAGCGTTGCAACTGGAACCAGACGGAGGCCGCGGAGTACTTCCGCATACCGCTTTCCACACTCAACCAGAAGATCAAGCGCCTCAGCATCGAGGTCCGCCGCCGACACCGCGACTAGTCAGCTGCGGTCGAACTCCGAACCGCAGCTGGCTCCCGTACATGCAGCACTTAGCGCCCGCTCCGACCCTTGGCTGCGACCTTCTTAGCGCCCTTGGAGCTGGTTATAGGCGCTGACTGCTTGGTCACTGCCTTGCTGCTTGCCTTTTCAGGCTGCTTCTTGGCAGCCGCCTTCACAGGGACCTGCTTCGTCGGCTGCTTGACGACAATGACCGTCTTTTTTGCTGCACTTGGAGCGGGCGCAGCTTTGGCGGGCAACTTGGCAGCGGTCTTGGCCGGTGCTGCGGCTTTGGCGGCCACCTTTACCGGCGCTGTCTTTTTCGCCGGCGATTTCACTACAACCACTACGGGAGCCACCTTGGCCTTTGCGGGTGCGACTGGAGTGGACTCCTCTGCCTTTGCGGCCTTCTTGGGGGCAACTGGCGGCGGCTCAGCGACAGCCTTGGCAACAGCTTTCGCGGCGACCTTCACCGGCGCAACGGCCTTGGCAGGCTTCGCGGTCTTCTCGGACGCGCTGCGCTTCTTGGCATTGGCTTCGTCGTCGGGCTCCGAGGCCGAAGTTACGGCAGGCTCCGCTTCGGATTCGTTCCCTGACTCGTCCTCCGCATCCGTGTCGTCGTCTGCGTCCGCATCCACGTCGACGCGGGCGTCCTCGTGCTCCTCATCGTCATCGCGACGGACGGTATCGAGGTCGTCGTCTTCGTCGTCCGTTGTATCCACACGCTCGACCTTTTCACTCGCAGCCGCGCCAGCCCCGCGTTTGCCACGGGTACGCGCAGCCTTGGCGGGACGACGACGGACACTGACCTGCGGGGGCGCAGGTGGAGAGAATGGCTCCAGAAAGGCTCGCGTAGCCTCGACCGTGTCCAGCTTTCCGTCCATCAAGGCGAAAAACAGGTCATCCAGCAGCTTGTCGTAAACGGGCAGATCCGGGGTGATGCGCATCTCCTGCATCAGCGTGTAGGGGATCTTGGCCCGCATCCCCGGCCATTCCTTCAGGAAGGCTTTGATCTTGGCCTGCACCGCCGCGCTGCGAGAGTAGTAGGCAAGGTGAAGAACCACCTCGGGATCCGCCTGCATGATCAGCCGCCATGCATCCGACGGCAACGCGGCTGCCTTGGAGGTAAGCTGCCCGGCAAGCTCCTTGGCGCGGGTCTCTAGGCTTTCAATCTGACCGACAAAGCCCTTGCGAAGAAACAAGGCCTTCAGTGCCGTTCGGTTCTCGTCACTCATCTTGGCGGTGACAAGGGGAAAGAAGACCGCCGAGGGATCCGGGTGCAGCCCCTGGCCTTCCAGTTGGCTGGCCAGATCGCGCACCTCATCCAGAGCTCCGCGATCGCCATCGGCGGCACGCAGCGTCGGCAGCAGGACATCCCGCCACCCCTCGGTCGTCAGGTGTTCGAGGATGGTCAGGGGATCGTCTTCGTGGAAGATCTCCTCGAGCTCATAGCTACGGTCGGCCTCGGGCAGAGCCCCGATGTGCCCTTCTTCCTTGCTGGTCTCGTAGCGGCTTTGGGTGCGCTCTTCCAACGACCAGCCAAGACGTTCACCCAGGCGCGCCGCCCGCAGCAGGAGCCCGGGCTGCTCGATGAAGCCGTACGCCGAGACCAGCCGAAGCTCCCTGTTCTCGATGTCAGCGGTGCCGTTCAACGGATCCAGCAGCAACCCGTAGGACCCCTCGTTCAGCGAGATGGCCATGGCATTGGCAGTGAAGTCACGCCGACGCAGGTCGTCGAGGATGACGGCGGGCTGGGTCTCCGGTTGGCCCGGCTTGGGGTAGGTCACGCTCAGCGTCGGCCCGATTTCAGCACGCACACCACCCCGAAACGTGAGGAAAAGTGACGCGAGTACGGGATGCTCGCCGACAACGGCCGCACCCTTCGCCTCAAGATCACCGAGCAGGGCACCGGCATCTCCCTGGACCGCAAAATCGAGATCGCGCACAGGAGATCCGGTCGTCAGGTCGCGAACGGCGCCCCCAACCAGGAACACTGGCATGCTCTGGGCGCGCGCAGCCTCGCGTACCGCTTCAAGCGCACGCCATTGGGCTGGCGTCAGACGATTCTGCAGAAGATAGATATAATCAGCCATAAGGACGAGGGCGGCCTGCACCAGGAGTGAAACCGCTTCAGAATCAAGCGTTTACACTTCCACTCCGGCCCGGTCCGACACCCGATTTTACACCGCCTGCGCCCTTCCCGACACCGCCCTGCACAATATTTGTTGCTACCCCGGAGGTCTTACCTCCTCTTGACGGTGGCGCACGGCGGGTAGGGCTCCGCTACAATCCAGTTTCATGACCCTCGGCGAACTGGCGACAACAATCGAGGGGGAGCTGCAGCCCGACAGCGCTGCCGGTCAGGTAGTCTCCGGAGTTGCCGGTATTGGCGCCGCCACCCATTCAGAGGTGGCCTTTATTGCCAACCCGAAGTACGCCGCCGCAGCCCGCAATACACAGGCCGCAGCCCTTATCGTCGATCATGCCTTTCCAGCGCAGCCGCGACCCACCCTTCGGGTCAAGGATCCCAAGTACGCCTTCACCCTGGCCGTCGCGGCCTTCCACAAGCCTCCGCTGTACCTCCCTGGCGTGCACGCGACCGCGGTGATCGCGCCGACGGCTCGGATCGGCCCACGCGCCCATATCGGCCCCTATGTCGTGATCGGCGAGGACTGCATCCTGGGAGAGGACGCCGTGCTGCTGGCCCACGCTGTGCTCTATCCGGGAGTGCAGGCTGGACGCCGCCTCTTTGCTCACGCCCATGCGGTGGTGCGCGAAGATTGCCGGCTGGGGGACGACGTTACTCTCCAAAACGGCGTAATCATCGGCTGTGACGGCTTCGGTTTCGCGCAGGATCCCGCCGGTCACTGGATCAAGACGCTTCACCCTGGCCCTGCGGTCCTGGAAAACGATGTGGAGATCCAGGCCAACAGCTGCATCGATCGCGCAGTCGTCGGGGAGACCCGCATCAGTCGCGGCACAAAGGTCGACAACCTGGTGCAGGTCGGGCATGCCTCAAGCGTTGGGGAAGACACCCTGCTCTGCGCGCAGGTGGGCCTGGCCGGCTCGACTCGCGTGGGCAATCGAGTTACTTTAGCTGGTCAGGTCGGCGTCGCCGGGCACCTGACCATTGGCGACGGAGCGATTGCCACCGCCCAGACGGGCATTCCGTCCGATGTCGCCCCCGGGGCTGTGGTAAGCGGCTACCCTGCCATGGAAAATCGCGCCTGGCTGCGCATGGTCGTCGCGTTGCAGCGCGTACCGGACCTGCTGCGCCGGTTCCGCACGGAGGGATCGCAATGAATTTTTGCTCCACGGGCATTTCCCGCACCGGCATTGCGGCTCTGCTCTGTCTCGCTGCTGTTTGTGTAACAGGCTGCCACTCGGCCTTTGTGCAGGCCACTGTGATCAACGAGACCGGTAAACCCCTGCAGCTGTTCGAGGTGGACTACCCCAGTGCCAGCTTCGGCGCGGGAAACCTGGTCGAGGCTGTGCCCTACCACTACCGCTTCAAGATCATTGGCACCGGCCAGGCGCAACTCCTATGGACCGACGCCGCCGAGCATGAACACAAGAGTAAGGGCCCTGCGCTGCATGAGGGAGAAGAGGGTACCCTCAGGATTACGATCGGCCCGGACTCGGCCACGTGGAACGCCGATCTTCACGGAGCTCACTGACGTACCGCAGCCATCAATCGGTGCCTGGTGCCCGTCCCATCTTGGGCGACCCGCCGCCATCCTGTTCTCGCTTAACCTCGGAGGTGCCCGCTTGACCGGCACGTCTCCTTTGGTTCGCGCCATAGGCTACAAAAAAGGCGAAACCCACAAGAACCACTGCTGCGACGAGCCAAAGAAAAGTAATCACTCCATCACCTCTGGGCCTAAGACCCGCCGTCCTGTTGCAATGAGATGCAAGCCGCTCCCGTCCAGTAGACTCGGCCTGTGAGCCACGGCATTTTCATCACCTTTGAAGGGCTTGACGGCTCCGGCAAATCCACCCAGCTGCGGAGGCTGGCCGCAGCCCTGATCGTGCACGGCTACCCCATCGTGACGACCCGCAATCCCGGGGGAACCGTGCTCGGTGACCGCATCCGTGCGTTGCTGCTGGACTCCCGCACCGATGACGCCGTGGGCGGCATGGCACCCGAAACCGAGATGGCGCTGATGTTTGCCGACCGCGCCCAGTCGTTGCACCAGGTCATACGTCCGGCGCTGGCGGCCGGCTCGGTGGTTCTCTGCGATCGCTACACGGATTCGTCAGAGGCCTACCAGGGCGCGGGCCGCGAGCTTGGGCCCGATCGAATCCTGGCCATGCACCACGCGGTCTGTGCCAACCAGCAGCCCGATCTCACGATCCTGCTGTTGCCGCCTTTGGCATCCTCGCTGCAGCGGGCCCGCCGCCGCAACCAGCGTCATATGCGAGTCGAAGGCACAGACGAGAACCGCTTCGAGCGGGAGAGTGACGCGTTCTACGGCCGCATCTACGCCCAGTACGAACGCATCGCGGACCGCGACCCGGAACGCGTGTTGGCCTTTCGAGGCGACGATTCCATCGAGCGCATCGCCGCGGAGATCCTTTCCGCGGTACTGCAGCGACTGCCCGCCGCTCCGACTTCTCTGCCCGACACGGCCGCGCCGGCAACCATCTAACGTTTCACATGTACGCTGGCTCCGCTGATTACGTAGGTCCCGCTTCCAAAGGCGAATTCCGTCTGCCCCCCGGCCTGCGCCGGCCCCTGTACTGGTACATGGGGCGCCGCTGGCTGAACTTCGGCGATCCCATTCCGCTCTTCACCCACCTGCATGAAACCCTGGGGCGCATCTCCCATTACCGCTTCATGGGGATGCTCATCGTCTTCGTCAACGATCCTGACTGGATCGGCGAGATCCTGATTAACCAGGCAGGCAGCTTCGTCAAGGAGCGCACGCTGCAGCGGATGAAGATCCTGCTCGGCGAAGGCCTTATCACCTCGGACGATCCGATCCACATGCGCCAGCGCAAGCTGGTCGCCCCGGCATTTCATCGCGGGCGTATCGCGGGCTACGCCGACGAGATCGTGACCAGCGCTGCCGAGCAGATTGCCACCTGGAAGAACGAGTCCGTGGTCGATATCGGCGATGAGATGATGCGTCTTTCGCTGCGCATCGTCGCGCGCACGCTCTTCGACCAGGAGGTCACTCCCGATGTGCTGTCGGTGGTCGATGAGGTGAACACGATCATGAATATGTACAACTTCCTGGTCGTTTTCCCGGGTATCGAGCACGTGCTGCACCTGCCCCTGCCTGGCATCAGCACCTTCCGCAATGCGCGCAAACGGCTGGACGGTGTCGTCTCCAAGATGATCGCCACGCGTCGTGCCATGCCGCTGGATGTGCTCGAGACCAAGGGTGACCTGCTGTCCATGCTGGTGGCAGCGCACTATGAAGCCGACGAGGCGGAGTCCGGCACAGCGAACTCCACCGATACAGCGAGCGGCACCAGCATGACCGATACCCAGGTGCGGGATGAGATCCTCACCATCTTTCTGGCCGGGTATGAGACAGTTGCCAACGCCCTGACCTGGACCTGGTACCTGCTCAGCGAAAATCCTGCCGCAGCCGAACAGATGTACGCCGAGATTGACGAGGTGCTGGGCACGCGCACCGCCACGCTCGCAGATATCCCCAACCTTCGCTACACGGAGATGGTACTGGCCGAATCCATGCGCCTGTACCCGCCGGCATGGGCGATGGGCCGCAAATCCACTGCGCCGGTGCAGCTCGGCGAATACCGCATTCCCGCCGGCGCGAGCTTCTTCTTCAGCCAGTACGTCATCCAGCGCTCCCCGGAGTTCTGGGACGAGCCGGAGGTCTTCCGCCCGGAGCGCCACACCCCGGAGAACAAGGC
>CAXTVC010000062.1:2914-19167 GCA_964247615.1 uncultured Acidobacteriaceae bacterium | reverse complement strand
CGGAACGGATCCCCACCAGGGTCCAATTAGCCGCAGCCGTAGACGCCAAAGCCCAGACCCGCACCGACGTCACCGCCCGCTACGGCATCCCCACCTTTGCCACCGTCGATGAACTCCTCGCCGCCGGCCTGGGGCTCCACGCCGCCACCGTCGCCGTCCCTACGGTTGCGCACGCGCAGGTCGCCACCCAGCTCCTCGAGGCAAACCTTGACGTCCTTATCGAAAAACCCCTCGCCGCCACCCTCGCCGAAGCCGACGCCCTCATCATCCTCGCCGCCCGCCGCGGCCGTATCCTCGCCGCCGGACACCTCGAGCGCTTCAACCCGGCCGTCACCGCCACGCTTCCTCGCCTCACCCGCCCCATGTTCTACGAGGCTCACCGGCTCAGCATCTTCACGCCTCGCTCGCTCGATGTCGACGTCGTCCTCGACCTCATGATTCACGACCTCGACATCCTCCTCACCATGGCCAACTCTCCGGTAACAGAAGTCCGCGCCGTAGGCCTCCCCGTACTCTCTCGCAAAGTCGACATCGCCAACGTCCGCCTCGAGTTCGCCACCGGCGCCATCGCCAACCTCACTGCCAGTCGCGTCAGCACAGAACAGGTCCGCAAGCTCCGCCTCTTTCAGCCCGCCCAGTACCTCTCCCTCGACTACGCCCGCCAGGAACTCCTCACCATCAACGTGGATCCGACCATCACCGATCCCACGATCCCAGGAACGTTGTCGTCTCAACCGGACTCCGAAGCTACTCAATCCCTGTCATCTCGACCGGAGCGGAGCGTAGTGGAGAGACCTGCTTCCGCCCCAGCCCAACCCGACCCCACAGCCCACAACCCACATCCCTCCGCAGGCCTGAACTTCCAAAAGCTCGATCTCCCCCGCGAGGAACCCTTACGCCTCGAACTGGAAGACTTCCTCTACGCCGTAGGGGCACGCACGCCACCCCGCGTAACCGCCACCGCAGCCCGCGAAGCCCTCGCCCTGGCCCTTGAAATCAACCACACCATGGCACAACACGCCAAAAAAACTGGCCTGCTCCCCTAGGGACCTAATCCGTCGCGTACCTTGCGCAACCTTCGCGCCAGCGGTTCTTCTAAGGCAGCTGCTGCACCTTGATCCCCGCCGGAATCTTCAACTCAAACTGATCCGCTTCAAACGTCTGGTTCAACGTCAGCTTCGTCACTTCAATCTTCAACTCATACGCATCCAGCGGCCGCCGAATTGTAATCAACCGCGGAAATGGGCCCGACTCCGAAGGCTGGTAGTTCTCATACGTCGCCTGCGTGACCACTCGCCCCTCATCGTCGTATACATCCTGCCCAAACGGCATCAGGTCCACCCGGCTGAAGTGCACCACGCGCTCCCGATGCAGCATATTGCCACTCTGAATCCGCATCACTTCAAGGTCATAGTCCGGCTCTTCTACTGCATCCTTGCGGCCCCGCGCAGGCGCCATCACTCGCGTAGACTCCGTTAGCGTCACATACTCGTCCCGCCCAATACCCGGGATCAGCAGGGAATCCTGAAACACCGCCGGCCGCAGATTTTCCAACCCATTCGCGGAAGGCTTTGTCACCTCACTCGATCCCTGGATCGCTCGGTTCTGGTGCGGGATCAGCAGCGTAAACGTCTTCCCGTCACTCACCATATCCAGCGCGCGCGACCCCACAAAGGGCAACTGCAGCAGCACCCGAAGATCCTTCGGTTTCCGCACAAAGATGTACCCCCGGAAGGAGGTGTACGTCTTCACCTTGCCCGTCTTGGACCCACCCGTGCTCGCCGTGATCAGCACA
Source organism: uncultured Acidobacteriaceae bacterium (assembly GCA_964247615.1). Taxonomy (GTDB): domain Bacteria; phylum Acidobacteriota; class Terriglobia; order Terriglobales; family Acidobacteriaceae; genus Granulicella. Next base: position 17,372 of record CAXTVC010000062.1, on the reverse strand, counting down.
GAGGCATTCAGCGATTGAATTGCCTTGTCCCGCTGTTCGATCGCCTTTTCCAGCGTCTCGACATTCGCCGTGCGGTACGTCCCGGGGGCCTGCACATTCACCTTGGGCACACGGCGCACGCTGCTGAAGCAGCCCGTCAACACGGTCAGCCCCGCAGATCCCCACAACGCCAGCAACCGCCGTTTCAGCATGTGCAGCTTCTCAGTATAGTCATCCCACTCGCCGTCCCAATCGTTAAACTAGGACGCGCCTTCCGTCGGCAAAACGCCTTCTATTCCCTTGTGTGTGTCTGCTTACAGATGCGCAACTGCCGCGGCAGTCTTCACAATCTCTTGCCTCCAAAGCGCAGGGCGCGCTGCTACACGCCCCGTTCCATCTCATCAATCCATCGTTCAATCGTCCGTCGACCCGACGGGGCCCGCTTTGCTCGCGGCCGCGGCTCCAGTAACTCCGTGGCAAGCTTTACATGGGGGCAGCTCCCGGACTTCGCCCCCTTGATGAACCCTTCCACAATCCCCTGAAACTCCTGCGCCAGCGCCCGGCGCATGTACGCCCTGCACTGCGCTGGGCGCAGGGGCTTCTCCTCAACGCTCTTCTCAGGGCTGGGCGCATCCTTCGCGCCTTCTTCCTTTATCTCCGCACGCTTGGTGCTGCCTGCCATCCCCGACCTCCAGAAAGACGAAAGCGGAGAGCCAGTAACCCCGGCGCTCTCCGCTCCCTGTCTGCTTATTCAGAGTAACAAGTCGCACCGAATTGATGCGCAACTCACGGGTGTCTCTTAAGTCTATACAGAAGAACGACTTACGTTCCATTCCTGCCGTGTCCCCACTTGACATCCCTTCCATGGCTCCAGGATCCGCGTCCGCAACAGGATCCCGGTAAGTCGGTCCAGCGCCTTGCTGTACCGCGTCCCGGCCGTTCGCAGACTCACGCCCATCAGGTCCGCCGCTTCCTGCTGCGTGTACTCCTGGATCGCAACACGGCGAATCACCTCCAGCTCCCGCGGATCCAGCTGACGAAGACATTTCTCCACATCCAGGCGAAAGATCACCGCGTCGTCAAACCCGTGAATTCGATAGCTGCTCGCCCGTCCCCCGATGACCTCCCGGCCCATCACCGAAGAGACCCGCCCTGCCTCCATCGTCATCTGCAGGTATCGCTGCAGCAGCCGTTCTGTGTATTTGCGGTAAAAACCAAGCTCCTCGGCCGGCGTCGCCTGCGAGCGAGCGACGTCTCCCCGCGCAGCAAGCGACCGCGTCGCTACGCTCTCCGGACGCACAGGTTGCGGCGCCGCAACGGCCCAGACCCTGGGCACAATCCTGCCCGTGGTCGCCTCCCGTACCTCGCCAGCTGCCTGCAGCCTCGCCACGACCCCGGACACGGGCTTACGCCCCATCACCACAACAAACTTGTTTTGCTTAACCATTCTGATCTCCACTTTGTTGCTCAACATTGCGTTTGGATCTGGTTGTGTAACTCACGTCAGCTCGCTGCTTGCATCAGCTTTCTTGGGCACGCAAGCTCACGCAGCGTTCGTGCCCGTCGTCCCCGTCGCTTGCGGCTCAAGGGGGTCGGGAAGTCGGAGAGCAGCAGCGCACAGCGTCCGCAGTACACCCCGCCCGCCACCGATCGAACCCACAACGTCCCGCACCCCTCACACACCTTCAACTGCATCTTCACTTGCGTCATTTCGTCTCCTTGGCCCTTTGCCGGTATGTCTCGTTTTTGCAGTGATGAAACGGACATGCGTGGCATCTTCACTTCACGAAATATTTCCGCTTGGTCTCCTGTTGAAGAAAAGATCACCCCTGTTGAAAACACCGATCGTCTCAGAGCATCCCCCGAACGTCTTGTCCTATCCCCAGGAAGTGTCATAACTCCTTTCTTTGCAACATTTGCAACCGAGTGATGCGTTTATACCGGCCCTGTAAGCCTCAAGTCAACGAATAATTTTCCACAACACCTGACGCTTAAAAAGCATTGTTTTTACAGCAACTTAGACTCAAAATGCAAAGGTGTGGATGATGATGTTCGCCTAATCTTCGCTTGCGGTGGAACTTGGTTCCAAGGCAAAATCTTCGGCTGGTCGCCAGCCCCCACCGCTTGGGGCAGATTCACAACCACCCCAAGAAAGCCCAGCCTGATTGCAGCAGGTTGGGACGCTAACGCCCCGGCTGCCCTGACCGGTACACCTGCACATTGGCCTCATGTTCCCGAAGATTCCGCGCAAACCGCGTGGACCCGTCGGCGTTCGCCACGAAATACAGGTATTCGGTCTCCTGCGGGTGAAGGGCCGCACGCAGGGACGCCAGACCCGGGCTGCAGATCGGTCCCGGGGGCAATCCCACATGGGTGTAAGTGTTGAAAAGTGAGTCGGAGTGCAACTCGCTCTGGTGAATCACGCCCGTCCACGTGCCGCGCAGCATGGAGGCATACACCACGGCAGGATCGGTCTGCAGTGGCATCCCGGCCCGCAGGCGATTCTCAAAAACTCCTGCAACCACGGGCCTTTCTGCATCCAGGTGCACCTCCCGCTCCACCAGCGAGGCCATCGTCACCGTGCGGTGCACCTCCGGCCCGGTCAGGCCGAGCCGCAGGGCTGCCTGCTCAAAACGGTGCGTCATCGCCGCGATCATGGTCGCTGGCGTGGTGTGCCGGCTGAAGCGGTAGGTATCAGGGAAGAGGTAGCCTTCCACCGATTTCGCTTGCGGATCCCAGGGGTGCACCAGGGCGACGTTGGCCGCGGCAGCGGCGAGAAAAGCCGTATTTGGCGCGAGTTTTGCTGTCTGGACGGCGTTTGCGATGTCGAAAAGATTGAAGCCCTCCGGGATCGTCACGGCGATCGTGAACACGTCGCCGTGGCGCAGGCGGCCGTAGATTTCGAGCAGGGAGGCGGGGTGATCAAAGCGGTATTCGCCAGCCTTCAGGGTTCCGCCTTCGAGCTCACGCAAGATTAAAAAAGCCCAATGATTTCGTATGATTCCGCCGTTTTCCAGGGCGTCCGCGATGCCGGGGGTGCCGGTGTGCGTGGGGATGTCGACAAAGGTCTCCGAGATCGGTCCGAAGGGGGAGAGCAGCAGCCAGGCGACGAGGGCGGATGCTGCGAAAAAGCAAAGAAACAGGGCCAAAAAGGCTTTGCGGGCGGGGCTTTTGCGTTTGCGTCTGGGCATGGCGGTTCCCTATCGATCTTAAAGAACGGGGCTCGGCGAAGCGACCGCCGGTGCTTCGGAGACTCCGAAAAGCGGTCCGAAAAAGAATGCGATTTGTGCGTTCCTGCACGCATAAACTGCACCTATGCACACCCGCCGCACGATGGCCCTGGATGTGGGCAATCGGCGCATCGGTTTGGCCATGACCGACCCGCTGAATCTGACCGCGCAGCCCTTTTTCACCCTGCACCGCACGACCCCCCGGGCGGACCTGAAGTCCATCGGCCGGTTCATTCGCAAGCATGAGGTGGGAACGATCGTTGTAGGCCATCCCCTGCACGCGGACGGCTCTGTCAGCTCGCAGTCCGAGAAGACCGTCGCCTTTGCGCAGCTGCTGTTTGCCGAGCACCCCGACCTGGAGCACCACCTGCTGGATGAGCGCCTTACCACGCGGGAGGCGCACGAGCTCCTCGACCGTGGAGGAGCGCGTCATCGGGCGGCAGACCGCGTCGGGCGCAAAGAGCTGATCGACCAGGTCGCGGCCACGTTGATCCTGGAGTCTTTCCTCAGCCATCGCGACGGCCCGGCCCTTCTGCCGGATCCGGATGCAGGGCTGGCTCCCGATCCCGATGCGGAGCAAGACCTCGCACGGGACCGCTATAGGTAGAAAGCTGCGGGCGGGCGATGAGGTGGATGCGGAGGCCGGTTCCGGGCCCAGCGACGGCGCTGTTCGATATAATCGAGTTTTAATCTTGCCGCCGCGCTCCCCCGAGCGCCCCTCCGGCGTAAAGCAGAGCCCAATCCATGCAGGACATCAAAAAAGCACTCGACGAGCAGATTCGTCAGCTTGAGTACGAACTCACCACGGAACTGCCGGCCGAGATTAAGAAGGCTGTGTCCCTGGGCGATCTCTCCGAGAACGCCGAGTACCACATGGCTAAACAGCGCCAGGAGTTCGTAAATGCGCGCCTGGGACAGATGAAGCGCCGTATGGCCGAGCTCTCGCTGGTGAACATGGCGAACATCCCGCATGACAAGGTCGGCTTTGGATCGACGGTCGAGGTGCAGGACACGGTCAAGGACCAGAAGCTGACTTACAAGCTGGTAACGAGCGAAGAGTCCGATGTGGAAAAGGGTCTTATCTCGACAACCTCACCGATTGGCCGCGCGCTGATTGGCAAAGAGGTTGGCGACACTGCCGTCGTGACTACGCCGAATGGCAAGCGTGAACTCGAGGTACTGAAGCTCACCACGATCCACGACTCGCCAGCAGTCTAGAAGCGGCCCGGCAGTCAAATTGCCACATCTGACGTAACCTGCGTTTGGGGCACAATCAGTACGTCTTTGTTTCGTGATTGCGGAACTTTTTACCTATGTTCGTAGTCGAACAGAAGTTATCATATGCAACTGATAGTTTCCGTAGTACATCCACGGAGGCACTTCGATGGCACAGCACATGGGTAAGGTCGTTTGGTTTGACGAAAAACGGGGGCACGTCTTCCTGGGTTCCACGGGTATGAAGGACATGTTCTGCTATCGCAGTTCATTCCAGGAAGAAACCTGTGAGCCTCTGCACGATGGCGAGCCGGTGCAGTTCGACGTGGAGCGCAGCCAGGAAGGCTCACAGGCAGTCAATGTGAAGCGGCTCGGATGGACGGGGTCGCCTCAATGGTAGGGTCGCCCGCGACAAAACCGGGGGAGCCAGAGACGATGCGGGGTATCCCCGTCAAGATGCCGATTCATTTCACGCAAGCGAATTTAATGAACGGAAACGCCCTGCTGATAGAGTTTTCGGACGGAACGCAGGCTGTTCTCTCCCTTGAACAAATTCTGCCGGTCGCAATGCGAGAAGCCTCTCTTCCGCAAATAGGTGGCCGCGTCTCGGAACGTCCGGAGCTGGAAAGCTAATACTCAGCGCCACAAATGTGGCTTCGCTCGTGCGCTTGCAATTCGGCTCTCTCTATAACGGTGGCTACCGTGCGAAAGCACGATAAGCAGATAGAGTCGAAAGAGCCATCCTTGTTACAGCGAAGTTGAAACCGACGCACCTCATTGGACATAGCACTGTTGATGTTGGCTTACGCTGCTCATCAAGTCTGTCCGCCGGGCGACATAAGAGTCACGATGATGATGCTGATTTTCACGCCATCGTCAGGTCACATTCTTCGTGTGATGGCATCCGCTTTTGCGCCTGTGCGATGAGGTTGGCGACGTGAAATACCGCAGAGGTTCCGTCGTTGAAACAGACGATCAGTTGATCTTCATTTAACACGTGCGCTTGCTCCAGCTTTACCTGCATATCCCTCGTTCCCGACAAAGGTTTCCAGCATAGGTTAGGTCAGTCGATTTCTGCTCGAACGGACAGACTCGCAGTCGGCCTTTCTGCTGGCCCAGGGCGAAGTGTATGGGAGGCCAGATTCGGCCCGCATCACCCATTTGTGTTACTCGGTCCCTCTGTCGCAATCTCATGAACATTTTCCCTGCGGATCGCGCGGGTTGCTTACTGGCGGGGTTCTGCTTGGGGGTCGTGACGTATTTGGGGAGTTGCGGGCGACGGAGAAGATGCGGGATTCTTACAGGTAATGCCTTCTTCTGTCGGGACCTCGAAAAACTTCCAGCCCATGCGGTGCCTCTCCCCAAGCTCCGCGATCCAGGGGACGGGGGAGATGGCGGACCTGATACGAGGCCTGGACTGGGCGGCGACGGCGTTGGGGCCGATCCGTCAATGGCCGGTCACGCTGCTGTCTGCCGTGAATATGATCCTCGCCGCGCCGATCCCCATGCAGCTCCTGTGGGGACCGGAGATGGTGATCCTTTACAACGATGCGCTGAAGGGATCGATCGCAGACAAACATCCAACGGCTTTGGGGCGTCCTGGCCGCGTGGTGTGGGATGACGCGTGGCCCGCCGTGGGACATCAGTTAGAGAGTGTCTTGCTGCGCGGTGAGAACGTGAAGTTTAACGATTCGCCGCTGGAACTCTTTCTAAATGGCGAGATGACGTTGACATTCTGGGATTACAGCTATATCCCGATGTACGAACCCGACGGGTCAATCGCCGGCATTCTGAACATAGCGCAGGAGACGACAAGGGCCGTGCTGGCGCGGCAGGCCGTGGTGGCCTCCGAGGCGCGCGCGGACCGGGTGCTCGAGAGCATCGGGGACGCCGTTATTGTGACTGATGTCGAGACCCGCGTTGTGCGCATGAATCCAGTAGCGCAGGCCCTGACGGGCTGGACAGAAGAGGAAGCCCGCGGCCATGCGCTGCCCGACGTGTTCCGCATTGTGGATGAAGCCACACGGGCGACGCTGGAAGACCCGGTCAGCAAGGTAAAGCGCGGCGGAGATGCGATCGGCCTGAAGAACCACACCGTGTTGCTGGCAAAGGACGGGCGTGAGATCACCATTGAGGACAATGGTGCGCCCATCCAGGATGAGGCTGGCGAGATCTCGGGCGTGGTGCTGGTGTTCCGCGACATTGAACAGCGCAGGGCGGCGGAGCGGGAACGGGACCAGACGCTGGCGCGGCTGAACTCCATTCTGGACGTGGCTTCGGATGGCATATCGCTGATCGATCGCAACTGGACGATCACGTACCAGAACCCGGCGGCTGACAAGATCACTGCGCCCCAGGGGGATGTCGTTGGGAGGAATCTTTGGGAGAGCTTTCCCGAGGCCAGGATGGAAGGGTCGCCCTTTATGGAGCATGCATACCGCGCCATGGACGAGAGGATTCCCGGGGACTTCGAGAATTACTACCCAGAGCCCTTCGATATGTGGTTCCGTACCAGCCTGCGCCCTACCGGTGAAGGCATTACTGTTTCTTTTCAGGACATCACGGAGCGTCGTAAGAATGAGCGGGAGCGAGAACGGCTGTTAGAGGAACGCAACCGCTTCTACAGCCTGACGCAGAGCAGCAAGGACTTCGTGGCCATGAGCGACATGTACGGGAAGCCGTTTTACGGCAATCCCTACGCGTGTGCGCTGCTGGGCATTGACAGCCAGGAAGACTTCAGCAAGTTCCAGCTGCTGGACTTCTTCTTCCCTGAGGACCGGGACCGGATCAAGAACGATCTGCTGGCCGAGGTGTTGCGGGTAGGTCATGCTGCCACGGAGGTCCGCTTCCGCCATCAGAAGACGGGCGAAGCGATCCCGATGAGCTACCAGGTGTTTTTGCTGGAAGATGCGGCGGGCGAGCCCTTTGGATTTGGCACCGTGAGCCGCGACCTGACGCAGGACAAGCTCACGGCGAACGCCCTGATCCAGAATGAAAAGCTGGCCGCGGTGGGACGACTGGCCGCGTCGATTGCACATGAGATCAACAACCCCCTGGAGTCGGTGACCAACCTGATGTATCTCGCGCGCATGAGCGAGGAGGTCACCGATATCCAGGAGTACCTGCGGGTCGCGGAGCGGGAGCTGCGCCGGGTGTCCATCATCACGAACCAGACCCTGCGCTTCCACCGGCAATCGACGAAGCCGGCTCCCGTTTCCTGCCAGGAACTCATCGCGGACACCCTGTCAATCTACCAGGGCCGCCTGCTGAACTCGCACATCGTGGTGGAGCTGCGGAAGCGGGCAAAGACGCCGCTTTTGTGTCTTGGCAGCGAGATTCGCCAGGTGCTCAGCAACCTGATCGGGAACGCGATCGATGCGATGCCGAGCGGTGGAAGGCTGTTTGCGAGGAGCCGCGAGATGACGCACCCGAAGACCGGAAACAGGGGCATCACCATCACCATTGCGGATACGGGGACAGGCATGAGCGCCGTGACACAGAAGAAGATCTTTGAGGCGTTCTACACGACGAAAGGGATCGGCGGCTCTGGACTGGGGCTATGGATCAGCAAGGAGATCGTGGACCGGCACCGTGGGTTGATGCGCATGCGGAGCCGCCAGGGGGTTGGCTCGCATGGCACCGTGTTCACGCTGTTTCTGCCGTTTGACGGTGTGACGTCGCAGGATGAAACGCAGGACAAGGTGCAGGCGGGTGTTCTGACGGCGTAGCTGCGCGCGGGAGCGAAGCTGTTTACCGGGCAGCAATCTGCGTCGCGGAGAATGCATGTATGCGTTTTTCCGCTTCGCTCTGCAGTCTGGCCTTGTTTGCCGTTTCCGGTGTCGCTCAGACGACCTCCGCCCCGCCGCCAGTCGTGATGATCTCGATTGACGGGATGAAGCCCGAGTATGTGACGCAGGCCGATGCGCACCGCCTGAAGATCCCGGTGCTGCGGGCATTTCTGACGCAGGGTACCTATGCCGAGGGTGTGGTGGGCGTGGTCCCGACGGTGACGTATCCGAGCCACACAACGATGGTGACGGGGGTGTGGCCGGCCGAGCATGGGGTGATCGACAACACGACGTTTGATCCGCTGCGGGAGCATCCGGGGGCGTGGTACTGGGACTTTGCGGACATCAAGGTGCCGACGCTGTACACCGTGGCGGATGCGGCGGGGATCAAGACGGCGAACGTGGGCTGGCCGGTGACGATTGGTGCGCCGATCGACTACAACATCGCGGAGGGGACGCAGAGCGAGCATACGGATCGGCCGTCGGGGTCGCCGTATAACCCGCCGGACATTCTGCAGCAGATTGGCGTGACGCCGGATGCCAAGGCAAACCAGGACGTGGTGAAGACAGAGGAGGCGGTGGCTATCCTGCAGCACTACAAGCCCGGCCTGCTGCTGGTGCACCTGACCGACCTGGACCACGAGGAGCATGAGCACAGCCCGTTCAGCGCGGAGGCGGATGCGTCGCTGGAGGTGCTGGATGCGCAGATCGGGCAGATCCGGCAGGCGGCGCTGGCGGTCAACCCGGCGACACGGATCGCCGTGGTGAGTGACCATGGGTTCCTGCGGGTGGACCATCGCACGAACCTGAATGTGCTGCTGGCGCAGGCGGGGCTGATTACGCTGGGGCCGGCGAAGGCAGGGAAGAAGGGGCCGTCGGTGGTGAGCTGGAAGGCGGAGGCCTGGGCGGCGGGTGGGTCGAACGCGATTGTGTTGAAGGATCCTGCGGACAAGGCGCTGGCGCGGCAGGTGCGTGCGGTGCTGGAGGCGGCCAAGGCGGACCCGGGGAATGGGATTGAGACCATCCTGACCCATGAGGAGATCGTGGCCCGTGGCGGGTTCCCGGATGCTACGTTTCTGGTGGACTACAAGGACGGATGGGATCCTGGTGGGGCGTATGCCGGGCCTGTGGTGGAAGACGCGCCGAGCACGGGGATGCATGGCTATCTACCGTCGCGGGCGGCCATGCGATCAGCGTTTTTTATTGAGGGTGTGGGGATCGCGGCGGGGCGGGATTTGCATGTGGTCGACATGCGGCAGATTGCGCCGACGCTGGCTGGACTGCTGGGTGTGACGTTGCCGCTGGCGAAGGAGCCGGCTTTGCATGTGGCGCCATAGATGCCGGACTGAAGACCAACGCTACGGGTGCTAAGTGCGCTGAGGATCGCTGAGGATTCTTTGGCGGGCGTACAGGAAAAGAGCTACCAGGCTATGCCTGGTAGCTCTTTGTCTACAGCGGTGTGATGCGGGTTACTGGACGTCGCCGGCCTCGAGGTGAGACTCGATGAAGTAGAGCTCCTCCTCGGCTTCCACGACGAGCTGCTTGAAGAAATCCGCGGTGGGCTCATCTTCGAGATCGTCGATCTTGTCCGAGGCGTCGCGCAGGGCGGCGCAGTAGGTCCCGAGCGCATTGGCAAGTGCCTCAAGATGCTCGGGTCCGGTGATGGATTCGACCTTGTAGGGCGCGATGGGCGAGTTTGCCGCAGCCATGCGAACGGTGCCATTGGCCACGCCGCCGAGCTGGGTGATGCGCTCCGCGATGGGGTCGATCTGCTTGAAGATGACCTTGGCGGTTGCGTCGAATACCAGGTGCAACTGGTAGAAGTTCAGGCCCTTGACGTTCCAGTGGGCGAACTTGGCCTGGCTATACATATCGAATGCCGCGGCCAGCTTTTCCTGCATAACCTCGACGACCTTGGCCTTGGTATCGTCTGGGAGATTGACCCGGTTCTTGTACATCCGCTTCACCGAGGTTGGCTCCATTGTCTTCTTCTTGTCTGCCATGATGCTGTAATCCTTTTCTCCGGGCTCTCCCGGCTCGCCTGTTTCAAGCGTTCATTGGCATAGGATGCAATTGATGGTTCCGCGTTGACTCCGGATTGCCGGGACGCGGGCGGATTCAACTCGCGTTAAACTAATCAGGTTCATTCCACACCTGTTTCCCTTCATGACCTGGACAAGCGCTTTCGGCAAAGGCAGCGGCTGGCTGCTGCAAAAGATCGTGAACGGTCTCGCCCTTTCGCGCATATCGCCCAACACCCTGACGTTTATCGGGCTGCTGATTAATGTGATCGCAGCGCTTTTTTTCGGGTACGCCCGGGCAGAAAATTACGTCCGCATGTTTCTGTACGCCGGCCTGGTGATTATCGGGGCGGGGTTGTTCGACATGGTGGATGGCCGGGTGGCACGGTTAACGAACCAGGTGTCGGTCTTCGGGGCGTTCTTTGACTCCGTACTGGACCGCTACTCCGACGTGGCCCTGTTCTTTGGCCTGCTGGTGTTTTACGCGCGAGGCAACCGCTATTTTTACGTTTGCCTGGTGGCGTTTGTGATGACGACCAGCCTGATGGTGAGCTACACGCGTGCCCGGGCGGAGGCGCTGATCGGCTCCTGCAAGGTGGGCTTCATGGAGCGCCCGGAGCGCATTGTGCTCATCATCCTGGGAGCGTTGTGTCAGCGCTGGGATGCCATGCCGGCTGCGCTGTGGGTACTGGCTGTGCTTTCCACTGTGACCGTGATCCACCGCATTCGGTACACGTATACGGAGACTGAGCGGCGCAAACTGACGGCTGTTTCCGCGTAGGTTTGCCGGGTCAGAACTGTTCGTAGAATCCCCAGACATTGGCATCGGGCAGATCGCGCGGCGTCTCGCGGAGCGGCAGTGCCACGCTGGCCGCGAGCGAGCCGACGAACTGCGTGGGTAGATCGCCGAAGCGGCTGAATCGGGGATGAATTGCCTTAAAGGTGGCGTTGAGATGGGTGCCCTTGGAGGGCGCTCGTTTGAAGGCCCGCCACTGCTCCGGGGTTACGTCAAAGTAGCGGTAGGTGCCACGGTCGTCACGGAAAACGATGTCGAGAGTTCGTCGCTCGGGCGAGTAGAGCATGCCGTGGATGACGGTGGAAGGCATAGAGGTTCTAGGTTGTACGTGGTTGGTTGTTGGGCTGTTTTTCGTGGTCTTGGTGGTGGATGGTTATGGTGGGTTCTGGATGGGCGCCCCAGAGCTGCTTGTAGCTTTCACCGCCGCGGAGGAAGTCAAGTTTGGCAAAGCCTCCCTCGCGAGCGTGCAGCCAAGCCTGATGGACGAGCAGGCTGCCGGGACTGAGTGCAGCGAAACGCGCGTCGAAGCCGATAAGGTAGAGGGAGAGGCCTCGGTCGCTGGCGTGGGATGGGTCTGCGAGGCCGTAAAGGACGCCAAGGGTTTCGCCGTTCAGGGTCAGGTGGAAGAGGCGGAGCAGGCCGGCGTCTAGGAGTAATGGCAGCGCCTCTCGATGGTGGGCGAGGACGCGTGAATCGCGGAGCACACCGTCTTCGCCGCGCGTCTCCCAGCGAAGGGTGTGTAGCGTCACCAGCTGATCGAAGATGGTGAGGGCCTCCCCAGCGGTAACGGCGAGCCGGCAATGCAATGTGCCCTGTGACTCGGCGAGGCGGCGGTAGCGGTTCAGGTTGACGCGCATCTTGGCCGGAAGCTCGGTGGCAGTCAGGAGGGCCGAGCAAGGCTCTCCGGGAGCGAGCGGCAGGGATGCACGCTCCGCGGCGTGTACCAGGGGCGAGCTCCTGCGAAGCTGATCGAGGCTGAGTTGCTCCCAACCCCCGAGCGTGTCCAGGGCGTAGGTAAGGGCGAGATCGGCTAACTCCGAGATGTCCGGGGTCCAGACACCATCGAGAATGTCGGACGTTCCAGCCCCCACCAGCAGCAGTTGGCGCCCGCCTGAGGACCGTTGCCGGTAGGTGTAAAGCGGCAGCAGAGCAAGGAGGCGCCGCGTGACACGGTCGCGCAGGGCGATAGCGCAGAGCTGGCCATCTGGCCCGAACTGATGCCACCAGGGCAGAAGCCAGGCTGGATGCTGAAAGGGTGTAGCCGACGGGTCGACGTGCCAGAGCGCAGTCCACTCGGCTGCTATAGCTTCGAGGGCTGCATCTTCCCGGAGTTCCTCGATGAAGATGTCGGCGGGCTGGGCTTGCCCCTGGGGTTGAGGTTGCGTGGAGAGCTGCAGGTCCGTTGGGCGTGGTGGCAGGGCGAGTTGGCGGTAAAGGCCGAGGTAGGCGTCGACCATGCGGCTGAGAGGGAAGCGGGCCTCGGCGGTGGAGCGACACTGCCTGCGGTCGAGCTCCGGCAGTCGGCGGAGTGCCGCGCTGAGCTCCGCGGTGGCATCGGGGCCAGGCGGAATCAGAAAGCCGGTGCGACCGTGCTCCACGATCCCGGGAACCGCACCGACGGCCATGCCGACGACGGGGATGCCGGCGGCGAGGGCCTCCATGGCGACGAGGGAGCTGGTCTCCGGCGCGAGCGAAGGCAACAAAAGGCAGGCGGCGCGCTGTAGAAGGCGGGCTTTTTCGTCGCCTGCGACCGGGCCGAGGAAGCGGGCGGAGGGTGTCGTGGTGCTTACAGCACTTGAAGTGGCGCGGGCTTCGTGAGAGGTGCTGGAGGCGGTGAGGCGGGGCTTGATCTCGTGCTCGAGGTACTGCAGGTGGGCCTCGTAGGCGAAGACCTCACCGGCGAGGATGGCGGGCATGCCTGCCAGGCGTGCGGCGTCGAAGCCAATGTGCAGGTTTTTTTCAGGGCAGATGCGGGCCAGCATTAAGGCATAACGGCCCTCAGGGCGAAGCGTAGAGGCCTCAGGCAGCGGAACACCATTCTCGATCACAGAAAGCCGGTGCTGAGCGGCGGCGGGACAGCTGTGGCGCTGGTGTTCACTGACGCAGATGAAGTGAAACTGCGACGGCAGATCCCAAATGGATGCGGGGTACCAGGCGGCAGGAAGATGCAGGGTGACAAGGACCGGGATGTGCGCCGGGATGCGATATCGAGCGAAATCCAGGCCATGCATGTGGACCAGGGCGATTACATTTTCCGCGAGCGCTCTATCAACGCCTGCCTGGTGTGCGGCTTCGACCTCCGCACGTAGCTCGTCGGTGATGATGCCGGCCGGGATGCGGGTGGGGTACAGGTGGCCGGCGGGCCGGGAGTCGGCATGCGCGACGACGACGGACGCAAACCCTGCCTGTGGGAGGGCCGCTTCCAGCTGCGAGCAGATGACCTCCGCCCCGCCGACGGCTGCCGGGCCGAGGGGAGCGTAGGGGAAGGCGACCGTCAGGAGGGTGGGTCGTGTCGGCGGTGGTGTGACTTCAGGCGCGGAGGTGCTGTCGGTGGACGTCATGCAGCGGCAGTGGAGGGCACGGGTTCCGGCTGGTGGTCGAAGAGATCGGCCAGGGCCCTGGAGGCGAGCTCGCAGAAGCCGTCGCCGGTCATGCCCCAGGGGAAGCGCTCATAGAAGAGCTGGCCTGCGTGGGGTCGCCTGGTGAAATTGTAGGAGGGCGCGAGCCGGAACAGCTCGCGGTCTACGCCGAATTGTGCCAGGGTTTCGGCCTGGCTGGGGAAGCAGGCGAGCCGGGCGCCCTTGTTTCGCTGCTCGGTGGGGGTGAGCTCCTGGATGAGGAGGCTGGCCGTGTTTGGCGCGGGGAGGAAGGTACCGGTAGCCATCGAGCCGTGGTCGCCTGCGTGGTAAAAGGGCGATTCGACGATCGGGACCGGGGCTGAGAACGTTGCCGCGGCAGCCAGCCGGACCGCGGCGTGGACGGCGAAGGCGCATGCGTCGTGGTCTGGATGGCCGCCCTCGTAGGGGTGGGTGAGCACGGCTTCGGGCTGAAACGCGGTGATTTCGGCGGCGATGGCGCGTGCAAGGGAGGTCAGGTGGTGCGAGGCTGTCTGGTCGGGTACAGCGTACGGAAACTCAGGAGCGATGTCAGGCAGAAGGCCCGCGTGGACCAGGGCTGCGAGGAGCTCCGCGCGGCGGACGGCGCGGTAGTGGGCGAGGGTCGCAAAGCCGTGTTGGCGGGCGTCGGCACCGTTGACCGGGGCGCCGTCCGTGAGCGTGAGAAGGCGAGAGTTCGCCAGACGCTCGAGCCGGCCGCCCATGGCGAGCACTTCGTCGTCAGGGTGCGCAAAGACGAGCAGCAACCGCGGCAGTGCGAGCGGACTGGACGCTGGTGCCGCGATGCGGGTGAGCAAGTCGGGCTGGGGTGGGG
>CAXTVC010000062.1:0-2814 GCA_964247615.1 uncultured Acidobacteriaceae bacterium | reverse complement strand
TCACCCACGGCGATCTTCAGCGCGGTGCCGAGACGGCGAAAGCTGTCGTGCCACTCCTGGCTCCAGTGTTGTGTGGCGGCGTTGCGAAGAAGGTCATTCCAGATGTTTTGTGCCTGCCAGAGGTTGGAGCGGCCGGGAAGGGCCCGGAGGCTTTCAGCGATGGCCAGGGTCTCCGCCATGACATTCATCTTTTGCCTGGGGGTGGCTGCTTCCAGCGCCATCATGGAACGCTTCATGCGGCTGTCGGCGGCATAGCTCAGGACGGGCAGGTCCAGCTTGATGTTGTCTGTCGCGGCGCGGCGCAGCAGACGAGCGAACTCGGCAGCATCGTAGGGGTCGCTCTCCAGTGCGCGGCGGAGACTGGCGTTGACTGCAAAACCGGCGGTAAGGGCCAGGGCGGGCGGTGCAGGCACGTCCGTTTCGCCAAGAAAATGCAGCAGCGAGGCGTGTTCCTCGTAGATCCGCATGAGGGATTCTTCGACCTCGGAGACGGTTTGATCGAGGATGCTCTTGAGGATGCGATGTTGCTCGTCGGCAAACAGGGAGGTCAGCGGATAGGTCTTGGAATGGAAGAAGCTGTCGATCAGACGGACGAGTCCAGGGATGTCAGCACGGGTGATGGCGAGACGTGCCTGCTCGTTGAAGCGGTTCCAGGCTTCAGCTTCGGCTGGAACGAAGCGTTTCACTGCGGCCGAAAGGCTTTGGTCGCCCAGATGCAGTACGGCGAAGCAGATTTCTTCCACCTCGTCCGTAATCTGCGAGCGCATGCGGGCACGGCCAAGACCGATGCGGCCTCGGCCGCTGGTCAGCACGTCGTAGGACTGGCGCTGCACGTCGAAGCAGAAGATCTGGCTTGCATCCGGGGAGGGCTGAAACATGGAGGCGATGGCGTAGTGAGCGCCGACGTGCTCAATCTCGATGCGCGCGCCGGTGACCCACTTGCGATAGACCGCGGCGCCATCTCCGTGTTCCGGCACGTTGCTTTTCGCGCGGGAGAGCACGTCGAGAAACTCCGTTTCGAGGGCAGCGCCTTCCTTACCGAAGAGCTTGGCGGCGAGCTGCAGAACACGGCCGGCATAGGCAATGATCTGCACGGTCTCAATGCCGGAGATGTCGTCGAAGAACCAGCCACAGCTGGTGTACATGAGCTGGGTGTGGCGTTCGAGCTCGAAGAGCTCGAGCATGGCCACGCGCTCGTCTGCCGTGAGGGTTTTGAGGGCGTGCCCTTTGAAGAAGCGGTCGACGCTGCGCTTGTTGCGATCCAGAACCACCGTGATGTAGGCATCGCGGGCCTCCCAGAGATCGCGGATCAGCGGCGCTGCCAGCTGTTCGGCGAGGGGGGCGGTGCGATCGCGCAGCAGGTCGAGTGCTTCACGCAGGGGGCCGCGCCAGGCCTGGTTCCAGCCGGGTCTGCCGCCGTTGCAACCGCAGTCGGAGCGCCAGCGTTCGACGCCGTGGAAGCAGCTCCAGGAAGACTCTTCGACGACCTCGGCTTCGCAGGTGGGAGGGAACTTGGCGAGGAACTCGCCGTAGTTGGTGAGGCGTGCGAGCTCTTTTTCCTCGATCCACTCCATCGCGTAGCTGAGCGCCATTTCACCGTGCCGGTGGTGGTGGCCGTAGCTTTCGCCGTCGGTGGCCACATGCGCGAGCTGGGCGCGCGGGCCGTCTGCCGGGGTGGGACGCAGGCTGGTCAGGAGGCGCTTGCCGAACTCCTCACCGGAGTTCAGCAGGTGTTCAAAGGCGATGGCCCGCGAGGAAGGGCCGTCGTAGAAGAAGACGCTGATCGAGCGGCCTTCGCGGAGCTGAATGCGGTAGGGCTGCGTGGGATCGACGGAGGCGTCCGGCGTGTCTCGCCAGGGAAGGGCGTCACTGGCGGGGCTACCTTCGAGTTGCGTCGCGGCAGGTTCGAACGTTTCCGAGCTGGCTGGGGATGGTGCGAGCGGCCGGACGCGGGCGCACTGGTTCGGGGCGAGGATCGTAAACTTGATCCCCTCCTGAGCCATCATGTCGAGGACATCGCGGGAGACGGCTGTCTCGGCCAGCCACATGCCTTCCGGTTTACGTCCGAAGCGGTGTTCAAAGTCCGCGATGCCCCAGCGGATCTGGGTTTGAGCGTCACGCGGCGACGCCAGCGGCATGATGATGTGGTTGTAGACCTGAGCGAGGGCGGAGCCATGGCCGCTGAATCGCTCGGCACTGGCCGCGTCGGCTTCGAGGATGGTGCGGTAGGTGCGGGGCGCGCAGAGTTCCAGCCAACTCAGCAGGGTGGGCCCGAAGTTGTAACTCATGCGCGCGTAGTTGTTCAGGATGCGCGTGATCTGGCCGGCGTCGTCGGTGATGCGGGAGGCGCCGTTGGGGGCGTAGCACTCGGCGGTGATGCGCTCATTCCAGTCATGGAAGGGGCTAGCGGAGCTCTGGACCTCGACGGTTTCCAGCCAGGGATTCTCGCGGGGTGGCTGGTAAAAGTGGCCATGGACACAGACGTAGCGCTCGCCGAGGGAGGGGGTCCTGGTCGGAGACGGGGCTGTCATCGGGGATTCGGGCAAAGACGACATCTCCCCATCCTACCGGCGTACGGCTCCGCAGCCCTTCCGCAAGCGTGTTAGACCGTCCCCTCCGATGGGGCAGCCTGACCCGCCGCCCGCGTTCGGGCGCGGAGAAAGCGCCGGTCCAGGAAGGCACAGAGGCCGATGGCGAGCCAATACGCGAGTAGCGCGCCGAGGGTGAAGTAGCGGCCCAGCAGTAACTTTCCGGCGAGTGTGTCGCGGAAGTGATCCAGCGGAGGCCAGTTTACGAGCTTGAACAGCTCGACGG
>CAXTVC010000061.1:0-19343 GCA_964247615.1 uncultured Acidobacteriaceae bacterium | reverse complement strand
TTAGAAGTTAACTCCTGCCGAGATCTGAATCTGCCGAGCAGCGCCTGCGAACGTAGGTGTACCAAAGTTCGGATTCGCCGGGCTGGTGATGCCATCGCTGAAGTGCTTCGGTATCGGTCCCAGGAACTCACCGTTCCCATAAACCTGATCGACATCCTGCACGTTCGCAACGTTCAGCAAGTTGAACGCTTCGGCACTGAGATTCAGGCGAGCGTGCTCGCCCAGTTTCAGGGTGCGCTGCAGGCGAAGATCGGTGTCGTAGAAAGGAGCTCCGAGGTAGGTGTTGCGACCGATGCTCCCCACGCGGTCATTGAAGGGAAAGCCGTCTCCGTTGACGTCGGAGCCAGCCAGGATGCTGTAGGGCTGCCCACTTTGCAGAGTGTTGAGGGTGGAGAGCTGAAACCCGCGCAGGAGCCGTCCCCAGCGTTCCGGTGATTCGGCCATGGCGGTCAGCGTCAGACGGTGGCGTACGTCATTGTCACCGACGGCACGGTCGAGGTTTGGGTCGAGGTAGTTCTGCGGCTCGTCCTGAAGCTGGCCTTCCGTTGCGATATCGATCGACTTGGAATAGGTGTAGTTGGCCATAAAGCTCCAGTGGTGGCTCACAGCTTTGCGTAGGGTTACCGTGCCAGCATTGTAGATGGACCAGCCTGTGGCTGCGGAGTAGAGTGCAAAGCCGAAGTGGCTGTCTGCCGGGGTGAACTTTTGGCGTCCATCGGAGAGCGTCCCGGCAGGGGCGCCGTTGATCGACAGGGAGTTCGGAAGGTGATCGGCGTGAAGGTAGTGGTAGCCCGTTTCAAGAACCCAGTCTTTGCCGAGCTGGTTCTCAATATCCAGGTTTGCCTGTTCTGCCAGCTGTACCGGGTAGCTGCGAGCGACGAAGCCGAGCGGGAATTGCACCAGGCTTGCGGGCGCAGGATAGGCACCGGTTTTTGCGAACGTGTGGAACGCCGAGCCTGCCGCGACAGGCCCAGCGGCCCCGACCATCCCAGCCTCGCCGAAGCCGACAAGGCTCTGTGACGGGTTGGCGAACTGCGGGAGATAAGGCTGGTTCATGGTGGTGAAGGCCGAGGCACCATGCCATCCATTCAGCAAGTTGCTGTACGAACGCGAGCCCCGGAAGAGACCGAAGCCTGAGCGGATGGCGCTCTTGCCATCACGGAAGCTATAGCTAAGGCCGACGCGCGGCTGGACATCCCCGAAGTCCGTGGATGTCATATTCCCAAGGATCCCAAGATCCGCCGCGGAAGG
The DNA here is from genome assembly GCA_964247615.1 of uncultured Acidobacteriaceae bacterium. Lineage (GTDB taxonomy): Bacteria > Acidobacteriota > Terriglobia > Terriglobales > Acidobacteriaceae > Granulicella. The sequence continues at coordinate 18,092 of CAXTVC010000061.1, read as the reverse complement.
CAGGACGTCCATGTCGTAGCGCAGGCCTGCGGTGAGCGTCAAGCGGTCGGTGGCCTTCCAGTGATCTTCGGCGTAAAGACCAACCAGTTGGTGAAGGAAGCGCATGGCATCCGCAGACTGCAGGTTTGCACCATCAGGCCCTGCGTAGAACCCGGCCTGGAAGGGCAGGGTTCGGGTTGGGATCTGCTGGCCGAACTCAGAGCGCGGTTGCTGGAAGATGAACTCCACGGCGGTTGCGGGGCCGAAGGAGGTGAAGGAACCTGTGCCAAAGAAGCTTTGCGGCGAGAAGATGCCGACGCCAGGTGTGAAGTACGGCGTTTGCGCCCGAAGCCACACCGGCTCATAGCTTGCTCCGAAGTCGACCGTGTGACCGTTGCGGCTATAGCTCAGGTGTTCGCGCGATTCAAAGTGGTCCTCTTGGTAGTAGCTGACACCGCCGAGGAAGCCGCCTGTTTCAAGTGTGTCTGCAACCTGGATGCCCGGCTCAAAGCCTGCGCCCGAGGGGCTCATAAAAAAGGTTCGATGACCGTAGTTGACGCCGCTCTCAGAGCTGAGACGTGGGTTGAAGACATGGAAGAGAGTGCCGGAAGCAGTCTGGTCATACACCCAGTTGTCGCGGTACGTGGAAGGCATACCCTGGCCCGGCGACGCGCCCGGCGTAGCGCCGTTATGGACGCTGTTGTACAGGTATCCAATGTTGAGTGTGCTCTTGTCGCTGAGGGTGTGCGTGTACTTGCCGAACTCCTTGTCGTAGTCGTTGATCATCAAGAACGACTTCAGGTCTTCCGGGGCGAGACCCAGATCCTGCTTCACCTGGTTGATGCTTGGTGACCCTGGGCCGAGGCAGTTGGGCGTATCGATGCAACTAAGGATGAAGCGCGAATAGATGGGCGATCGCGCACTGCGCTGACCCTCGTAGCCGGCGAAGAAGAAAGCTTTGTCCTTGCGCACCGGACCGCCTAGATTGGCACCGAATTGATTGAAACGCAGCACATCGAAGCCAGAGGCGGAGAGGAGATTCCGGGCATCCAGCGCGTCGTTCCGGAAGTACTCGTAAACGCCGCCGTGGAGCGCATCGGTGCCCGACTTGGTCACGGTGGTGACAACCGAACCAAGATTCAAGCCGATAGCCGCTGTACTGGGACCGTAGACCACGCGGAACTCCTGAACCCAGTCCAACGATGGACTTTCTCGCTGTACGCCAGAGATGCTGGTCGTGTAATCCATGCCGTCCAGGCTGTAGAACGTGCTGTGCGTTTCGGTAAGGCCAGCGAAGCTGATCTGAAGCACCGTCTCCTGAAAGGCAGATTGTGCCGCAGTGCTGGTGCTGCGCCCGATGTTCGCCGTAGGTGTGAGCGTGACAAAGTCGATGAAGTCACGATCGGAGATAGGTAAGTCTTCGATCTGCCTTGGATTGATGACCTGACTTGTTTGGGTGTCCCCGCTGTTCACGTCTTCCACGCTGCTGCTGACCTCTACCGTCTGAACCACGGTGGCCACCTGGAGCTTCAGGGACACGGAAGCATCCTGCGCGACGCTAAGCGTGATTGGGGCTTGCGTGCGGCTGAACCCCCCCTGATCGATGGTGATGATGTATGAACCCGCCTGCAGGCCCTGGAAGGTGGCTCGCCCGGCATCATCCGCACTAAGCTCGCGAGTCGCGTCGGTGGCGAGATTGCGCACCGAGATCCGGGAGCGCGACAGCGAGTGACCCGCGGGGTCAGTTGCCGTGACGGATAGGCTGGCAAACTGTTGCGCCAAAGCCGGCGTAGTCATTGCGGCCAAGGCCAGGACGACAGGAAAACTCTTGAACATTCTTTTCACCTCGGAGGTATCGCAGGGCCCGTAGGCAGGCGTGATCAGTCAAGTGCGGCTCAGGTATCCGTTCGTGGCGAGCTGCGCGCCCATGGAGTCATACATCTGCTTGCCGCGTGGCTGCCACGTGGCAAGCCCATCCACGTAGCGGTTGTACATGCAGAACGCGGCGGCAATCAGCACCGTGTCGTGGATGTCGAGGTCCTCGGCCCCTGCCTGGCGAGCGCGATCAATCATTGCGGGCGTGACAGCTTGCGCGTTCGCCTGGACCTGGCCCGCGATCGCAAGCAAAGCTTTGAGTCGATCCGATACCGGAGCACTTTCCGGATCAGCGCAGACCGAGTCCGTAAGCTCGTCACTGCCGCCGTCGTGATGTGAAGCCGCCGCCGCGTGACTTGCGTGGCAGAAGAAGCATTGGTCGCGAGACGAAACGAACGCGGCGATGAGCTCGCGATCACGCGAACTCAGGCCAGCGTTGGGTCCGGGCTCGAACAGGAGGATATGGGCAAGCGCGCGCATGGGCGCTGCAGTCTCCGGACGGAAAACAAAGCCCGAAGCGATGCCCGGAATGCCTTCTGGCAAAGCAATGTGCGGCATCCCTTACCTCGTCTTCACGAGCGCAGGATCCTGCGGTGCGGGGCTGAGGCGGTTCGTGAGGTTCGCGGCGACATACCCGCCTTTGGCCACCATGCGCCCGCGGTTTCGATACAACTCGGGGTCGTTCGGTTGAATGGTAGCGAGGCCGTCCACGTAACGGTTGTACATGCAGAACGCCGCGGCAATTAGCACGGCATCATGGATCTCAAGGTCCGTTGCGCCCTCGCGCCGTGCACGATCGACATCCTCCGCGGTAACCAGTTTGCCATCCACCTGCACCTTCGCTGCAATGTTCAGAAGCGCCTTCAGCTTGGTTGAGATATCGGCTGCTTCGAAGTCCTGTTTCACAGCGGCGACAAGATCCTCGGCATTGCTGTGCTCTTGTTCAAGATGCGCCGCTGCGATTGCCCCATGAATGTTATGGCAATACTGGGTGCCATTGCGGTAGGACACCATCGCAGCGATCAGCTCGCGCTCTCCGGGCATGAGGGTATGGTCGCGGTCGTGCAGCAGGACCTCCACGAGCTCATTCAGCGGCTTGGCTGTTTCAGGTCGGTAGGCCATGGCGGCGCGAATACCAGGAAGGTTCGGAAGATCGATATGGGGCATAAGTGTCTCCTTGTAAGTGGTTCTAAACGGCGGGTTCGACAGCAGAAGCAAAGACCTCTGCGTCGGTTACGTAAGGCAGCGGAGCAGCGCGCGGCAGCAGCAACTGCATGAGTGCAGCGATAAAGCAGGGCACCGCCAGGCCAAAGATGAAGGGAGCAGCGTAGACGTTATTGCGGTCGAAGGCGTGGCCGAGCAGAACAGGGCCGACTGCGCCGCCAATCGCATACGCGGTCCAGGTCAGGCCGTATAAGGTTGAGAAATGCCGACGGCCGAAGTAGGTGGCGATCATGTAGGGCACAACATCGGCCTCGCTTCCCGATCCGGCTCCCATGAGAACTGCGCCGGCCCAGCCCATGAAGGGTGAGTTTGCTCGCGCCTCCAGGCACACGCCGGCCGCAGCTATCGCAAGCACTGCGCAGGAGACCAGTGGGGCCGGAACGCGGTCGAGCAGCCAGCCGGTCAGCAAACGTCCGGCGATGGCCGAAGCCCCGAACAGGGAGAGTGCCACTGCCGCCGAGGCCGCGGGAACGCCACGGCTCGTAAGCAGTGCTGCCAAGTGCGCGATAAGTGCATTGATGCTGAGTGCAACCAGCAATGTGGGTACGGCAATGAGCAGGAATGTGCGATAGGTCGCGCGGGATGTTGCGGGAGCTGCCTCACCGTCACCCTGCGACTCCAGACCTGGACGATTCCGCATGAAAAGTGCTGTAAGCGGGAGACCGGCAAGTGCGGTGACTCCAAGTGCTGTGTAGGCGGCTCGCCAGCCGCTTGTGGTGATCACGTGCTGCGCGAGCATTGGAAGGACGATGGAACCGCAACCGCTGCCTGTGAGCATGAGGGCGATTGCCAGACCGCGCCGCTGCCGAAACCACGAAAGCACGGCACGTGAATACGACAACTGCGCTGTGCCGTTCCCCACCAGGCCAAGTACAAAGTAGCTCCCGTAATACTGCGCCAGAGAGCCATGCAGCAATGAGAGGGAAGTCATTGCGGCTGCAAAGATGGCTATGCAAGGAAGAATGACACGGCGGGGTGGGAAACGATCCAGCACACTACCCAGCAGCGGCGAGACGAATGCCACCGTGAGCGCAGCGATGGCGAATGATCGCGCAATGGCCTCTCGCTTCCATCCGAAGGACGCGTGGAGGGGATCGAGAAAGAGACTGAAGGTGAACGGCACCATGCCGGCAAAGCCGACCATGACGCCCAGAAACGCGGCGCATACCACCTTCCAGCCTGCGTACCGTGGGGAACTTTCGTTAACTGCGTTCGTCTGCATGAGTGATTGCGGGATCGGAGACAGACTAGGCAAAGGCCATCGGACTGTCACTCCGTCACTGTGATGGAACTTTTCTCCACCCATTGGTGGAGGGTCTATACCTACAGCGGTGCGCTATCGTGTCAGCAGTAGCATTGCGAATGCGTGAACCGATTCAGACGAGGTGCACTCGTGTCAGACGCTTCTAATCCGCGACGGCCCAGGCGCGGTATCTGGAAACCCAGGCCAGAGATAGCCGCACTGCTGCGCGTCTCCGGCAACCCGATCAACGGCGTTGGTGAGATCACGCCTCGCCAGGCCTCACCGTTCTTTTGGCATCCGCCCGACCAGCATCCATGGGGGGATCTACAGCTTGTTGCGCGACAGAGCACGCGCAAATGTCCGGGCTCTACGGAAGCGTTCGCCGCGGCTTACACATACCCTGAGCTACAGCCCGTGGCTGCAGGCCGCAATGTTACTGGGGTCGGAGATCTCGCAGCACAAGTAAAGCGGTTCGCGTTGGATCACGAAGCCGATGATGTCGGAATCGCAGCTATGGACCCAACGTTCGTCTACGAGGGATATCGGATCGAGCATTCGTGGGTGATCATCCTTGCACTCGCGCACAACTACGAACGGCTGCGGGAAGTGCCCTCCGATGAGTCCAACGGGGTAGGTGTGTGTGACGTCGGCGACCAGTATGCCAGAGGCACACGAGCGTCCTATGCGGTAGCGAACTGGATACGGTCGCAGGGATATGCAGCAGATCCTTACCCCGGACCTATGGCCACGGCTCTCTTGCTCATTCCGCCGGCGATCGCCGCGGGGCTGGGCGAGTTGGGTAAGCACGGCTCGTTGATCAGCCCGCGGTTCGGCGCAGGTGTTCGTCTCGCAGGAATCACGACTGATATGCCCCTGATCCCGACACCACCCAGGCGTTTCGGTGCCGATGAGTTCTGCGCCACCTGTCAGATCTGCACGCAAGCCTGCCCGCCGGCTGCCATCGCACCGCAGAAGAAGATGGTGCGCGGCGTTGAGCGCTGGTACGTTGACTTCGATAGGTGCATCCCGTACTTCGCCGAAGCGGCGTCCTGCGGCATCTGCATCGCGGAATGTCCATGGACTCGCCCTGGTGTTCGGCCTAAGCTGCTCGAGACGATGTCTCGACGATGTGGGATCGAGGCACAAGGCGACTCAGGCACATCATTCTTGTGAGAAGACGGTCACTCTCTGGCGGTCTTGCACGCCTCGCTGAAAATGCCGTTCTCGTTCGCCTGGTCGGCAGGCATGGAACGCTTGAACCAGACGCATCAGCCAGCCATGAACCTCGAAGATCATGCCGTCGTAACACCGAACCGTGAAGGTATTTCCGAGATCACATTGACCGGTGGTGGCGTTGAAAACCTCGCCGCCGATCACGACAGATAAAGACCACCGCTCAGCAGAACAGGTTGATGCGCGATCCTTGGGACGCCGGAAACGCCACCGCAGCGGAAATAGCCAAACAGTTCAGCATCTCGGTCCCGACATTCTTCCGGCGAGTCAAGGCGAAGAGCCTCAAACGAGCCTGAAACAGGCAGGCAGTAGATCGTCGCCGTCTGGATTACTGACGAGAATGCGACTTATCGTTCCTGATGAAGATAGGTCCGGGCACGGCAAATCAGATTCGCCCCACGACCAACTTAACTTTTTGTTGCCCTGTGGCGTCTGAAGCGTCATGAGCTGCCGCAAGACTCCCCTGCTGAATCCTGTAACTCAACGGAGCTGGCACGAGGAGATGCATCCCGGACAGTTTGCGGTCCACCTCTCTCAAGAGACTGGGACCGTACCGACGTGCGCTCTTTGCGATACCTGGGAAGAGGCCGAACAATACGCCTGCGAGGAGGTGGAGCAGCGACCCACTGTGCGCTGTCGCCTTTATGATGACCGTGGTTTTGTCGGGGCGCCACTTCTGGAAGTCACGGGGCGCGCCTTCAAGGGGGAACGTGATCTGAGCCCCAGAGTCCGGTGCTGGATAGGCGTTGGGATGCTCGCGGTCGGCCTGATCCTTTGCGCCATTGACTGGAGCACGGACTTTCGCCTGAGTTGGCCGGGACTGGTCGGCTCACGCCTTCTAATTCCAGGACTGGTTCTGCTCGTCACCGAGGGGCTCGTCCTGCTGCATGCCCACCAGAAGGCGTTGGAGAAGCAACGCGGGAAGACTCCACGATGACGCTGTTGCTTGTACAAATTGCTGCGGTTCTCTTGACGGCTTTACTCTGTGGGGCCGTCGCTCAACGATTTGGGCAGGCCAAAGTGATCGGGGAGATCGCCGGCGGGATCCTGCTGGGCCCTTCCGTCTTTGGAAAGGTGGCCCCCCACGCGAGCGCTGTCCTCTTTCCGCAGAGTTCTTTAGGTGCTTTCGACATTCTTAGCACCCTGGGGCTCGTGCTCTTCCTCTTCCTCATTGGCGTTGAGCTTGATCTCGATCACTTGAGAGATCAGAAGCTCACCGCGACGCTGGCGAGCGCTTCCAGCATCGTGCTTCCGATGGCTCTTGCCGCCGTGGCTACACCTTGGCTGTATAGGCAGTGTGCGCCCACCGGAACCCCGATTCTCCCTTTTGGAATGTTTCTGGGCATCTCGATCAGCATTACAGCCTTACCGGTGCTGGCCCGTATCCTGGAAGAAAAGCAGATGCAAGGCACCTCGCTTGGGGCCATGGCATTGCTGTGTGCCGCAGTGGACGATGTTGCTGCGTGGTCCTTACTTGCTTTTGCTCTGACCTTGCTTCCGTCACATGGTGGGCAACCGAACGTCTGGAAACGGATCCTGGGGCTTGGCCTGTACCTGATAGTGATGGTGGGCTTGCTGCGCCCGTTGGGTCGCTGGATCGGGCGCCGGTATCCAGACTTGCCGTTTAGTTACGAAGTGCTCGGCCTGAGTGTTGGATTCTTGCTGCTGTCATCTGCCAGTACCGATGCTCTTGGCGCTCACCCTCTTTTTGGTGCGTTCATCGCCGGTCTGTGCTTCCCTCGTATCCCTACATGGCAGAAAAAGCTACGTATGCGCTTCGACCCGCTCGTCTCGGTGCTGCTGCTGCCCCTCTTCTTTGCACTCACAGGGATGCGCACACGTCTGGATCTGCTGGGCGGCTCCTCGGCTTGGCTTCTTGGTTTCGTAGTTCTGACCATCGCCATAGCAGGGAAGATCGGTGGCGCCGTGGCGGGAGCACGTTTGACAGGGCAATCCTGGTATGACGCTTTTGCGCTGGGGGCCCTACTCAACACCCGCGGACTTGTGGAACTTATCGTTCTGAACGTCGCCTACAACGCGCATGTGTTTTCGCCTGTGCTCTTTGCCCTGCTCGTGACCATGGCATTGGTGACCACCGCCATGACCACCCCTTTGCTGGACTACCTCACGGCACGACAACGAAACGAGGTAGCCCGAAACCTACCTTCCACCGTGGCCTAAATGCAATTGTGAGAATCGGTTCGATCACAGTCTGGCAGGACGGAAGATGCCCTATCTCATTCCGCGATTTCGGAAGTCATGAGTTGTGGCGACTATGTTGCTGAATTCACTGCCTGAATGTTATTTCCTTAAAGGAGTGTCTCGCCTCCCCCTATCACCTCGGCTAGTTTGTTGGATGTGCGATTGCTTGCGTTTCCTTTCCGGGTGTGTCGCTCGGAAAGATCACTTCCTGGACCGAGGTAGAGGTCGTGCCGAACTTCGGATCCAGGTAGTGGTCGAAAAAGGCCAATTGCTTGCCCCAGGCGTCCAGGCGATGGGCAGGCTGAGAGAAGCCGTGCAGTTCTCCTGGGTAGGTGAAGTAGAAGACGGTCTTGCCATGCTTGCGCAGCGTCTTCACAAACAGCTCCGACTCAGCCGGTGGAACCTGCGGATCGTTCTCCCCGTGTAGAACGAGCAGGGGTGTACGGACCTTGTCGATAGAGAGAAGTACGTTTGCGATACGGTAGATTTCCGGCTTTGCGGTAGGCGTGCCGCCCATCTTCATCATCCATCGCGTAGCCGACTGCGGGTTCGTACGGTAGACAAACAGTTCGCGATCCACAACGCCGTAGAGCTCTTCTGCCGCGGCAAAAAGGTCTGGGTAGCGCGTGACCGCGTAGGCGACCATGGTGCCCCCATGACTGCCGCCACCGATGCCGATGCGAGCGGGGTCTACGTTCGCGTTCTCGATGAGGAAGCGCGCGCCGGCGGCAACATCATCCACCTCGCCCCCATTGGAGTCTTCGACGTTGCGATTACGAAACACCTCGCCGAAGCCGCTGCTGCCCCGGTAGTTCGGCTCCAGCACCACATAGCCTTGCTGCGCCAGGAACTGCGCCCAGCCGTCGAGACGATAGGTGTCCTGACCTTCAGGACCACCGTGAATCCACAAAACGGCTGGAGGCTTGCCTCCGGATTTCGCAACCGGTGGCTTGTACAACAAGCCATCGATCTCCTGGCCATCTGCGCTTTTCCAGGTCACGCGTTGGGGGACCTGAAAAGCGTGCGCCAGAGTTTGTAGCGTCGTACGTGTGAGCGCAACGGGCTGACTGCCGGGTCCCGCACCCTCGACGGAGAACAAATCCGTGGCCTCATCAGCCGCGCCGTGGTGAAAGAACAGGGTGCGTCCATCCGGCGACCAAACTGGGTCGGAGGTGGTGCCCGGCGTGGGGAAACTCGCTACCTGGCGCGGCTCGCCACCGCGGACGGGGACCGTCCACAGATTGGTCGCTTCGGGAAGGCCCCGGTTGGAGGTGAAGGCGATAGTTCTGCCATCTGGCGAAAACTGGGGATCGCTGTCCTCCGCGTTCCCGGCCGTGAGCGCCTTCGGTGTACCTGCGCCCTCTGTGGGCAGCAGGTACAGATGATTCCATCCGTCGTTCTGCAGCACGGTGGCGGCGGTACGGCCGTCCGGTGACCACTCAGCTCCACGGATGGACCAGCCACCACCGCGATCGATGGGCGCTGTGTACAGCACGGTCACGGCTCCGTCCGCCCTGCCAGCGTGCGAGTCAAAGCGCAGCAACTCAAGGCGTCCACTGAAGAAGCTTTCCGAGCGGCCCACAAAGAGAATGCTGTGGGCATCCGGTGACCAGCGCCCCTCCGCCGCGTCTTCTGCCGGAGGTGTCAAGAAGCTCGTGGTGTTGCCGTCAGCACTCACCACCAGAAGGCTGTTGACGCCACGCCGGCCGCTTGTAAACAGGATCCAGTGCCCATCCGGCGACCAGCGTGGGTCGCGATCGGCAGCCTGGCGCGGATCACCGCCACCCGCGGGTGCGCTGGTCAGACGCTGAGGCGCGCCACCATCCGCAGAAACAGACCAGATGCTGCCCTGGCTTGCAAAGGCCAAGCGCTTGCCATCAGGCGACCACGACAGGCCCGACTTCCCGCCCTGCGCACTGGTGAGGGTGGTGGGCCAGCCGCCTGCCCGTGGAAGAAGTGCAATCTGGTCACCGCGAACCAGCGCAAACGTGTTCCCATCCGGGGACAGGGCCGTCTCCGTAACGGGTTCCACGGAGAGTAGATCCTGCAGGGTGAAACGGGGCGCGCTTTGCGCCTGCAGGGGCGCTGACAGAAACAATGTCGCGCCAGTAGCCAGGCGTTTGCAGTAGTGGCGAAGGGTACTCACTGAGTCGTCTCCGGAAGCGTGTTGTTTAGAAGTGATACCGCACACTGATCTGCGCCGACCGAGGTAGTTGCACATTTTGCAACTGACCAAAGGTGCCCGAGGCAGCGTTGTTGCCATTCACAAACTGCTGTGCGGTCCCGTTGTTCGTGATGTTGTAGACATTCAGGTCGGCTTCGATGCCCTGGCGATCGGTGATGCGGAAGTCGCGGCCCACCAGGGCGTTCCACTGCAACAGCCACGGCGTATAGATCTGTCCCGTGCCGCGGTCGGCGTACTGGAACCGATACGCCGTAGCGAGCGGGTTGGACACCGTGCGATTGTTGATGCGCAAGGTCGCGGGACCATACTGGTCGCTATAAGGCGTTCCCAGCGCCGTCAAGGTGGTTACAACCGGCCCACCCGAGGTGCCCGACTGCGCAGTGAACAGGGTCGAAACACGAAGCGCCCACGGCGCCTTCCAGGTGACACCGCCACGGAGATCCTGGCGCTGCCACATGCGGTCACGCGTGTCGCCGGTATAGCTGTTCGTGACGTAGCCGCGCACCGAGCCGATGCCGTTATTGTTGGCGAACTTGCCGGGTTCGATGATGCCTGCGGGATCCCCTGGTTGCCATGTGCCGCCCATATGGTCGGGCGAGTACGTGTAGGTGCTGAAGAGCTGGATGGCTTTGCTCTGCTGGCTAACAGTGATCTCGTAGCCCTGGTAGACAAGCCAGTTGTAATGATTGTTGGTGATGAAGTAGGTGTTGTTCAGGGCTGGGTTCACAAGACCGCTCCACACAGTGCCCATCGGGGTCGTCGTGTAGATCTGATTCGTGTCGATGGCGGCAGGACGGTCCCGGTATTCGCGGTCGATATAGCTGACATCGAGCGTGGTGGCATGGGGAAGCTGCGCGCGGTAGCCTACCAGCCATTCACGCACAAAGCCCTGGTGTCGGGCGGGGTCGAAGGTACGGCCTGTCGCTGCGGCCGATGTGCCCGGCGTCGTAATCGTGTTCAGAACGGACCCGTCCGGGTTGAAGTACGTTGTCGTAGAGTTCGGTGAATTGGTGCCACTCACCGCAGATGCGCTTAGGTAGCTCGCGTTGGTGATGTCCGTGATCTTGGTCCAGCTGGCGCGCACTACATTGCGCTGGTCCTTCGTGAGCACAAAGGTTCCCGCGACACGCGGTGCCCAGTTCCAGCTATGCTGCATGGTCTGCTTCGCGATACGGTCAGAGGCGGAGATCCAGTCAGGCCGAATGCCCGCGGTGATAGCCAGACGGGAGATCGGCTTCCAGCGATCCTGCACGTACCAGGCGGCGTCTTTGGCGCTGACGTAGTTGGTCAGCAAACTGCTCCGATCAACTGATTGAGCACTGAAGATTCTGTACCCCTGTGCAGGATTGTTGGCATTGATCAGCACGGCATTCTGCTGAATGAGACTTCCGTTATTTGCGTAGTACGTCGTGGACTTGCTGAGTTCGTGCGGTTGCAGGTAGAAGCCAGCCTGCACATCGTGCTCGCCCCACGCTCCCGGGACGATGTACTCCAGATCGGCGGTGAAAGACGGCTTGCTCGCCGGATTCGTGGAGACCGAAGCCAGGTTGTTGAGTGTCGCGAGCGAGGACCCCTGCGCAATGGGCACACCGCCTGAGATCGTGGTGTTCTGGTAGATATCGAGCTCTGGCTGTGAGCCCACGCCCCTAATGGCCGAGAGGCTGGAGTTCGTCCCCTTGTTGTTATAGGAGCCAAGCAGGCGGGTGTTGAAGCGTGGCGTCCACTGCGAGATCATCCGCACCCCATATGCTCCCCCGCCGTACTGGCTATGCGCAATGTTCGTGGCGTACCACTGGTAGTTGGCGTCCTGCTTGCGGCTGTCATATTGCATCAGGCCCATCAGCCGGTGCTTCTCCGTGAGCTGCACGGAAACATCGCCAAGGAAGACAAAGCCACGGGATGCGTTAGGGAAGGTCTGGAAACCAGGGTCGAAGCTGTTGAGGTACGCCGTCTGCGTGCCGGTCTGGCTTATGCCGTCATCACGGTGGATATACCGTCCGGAAGCAAAGAACCAGGCGCGCTGGCGTTTCAGCGGGCCACCAATCGAGAAGTCGGGCTGCTCTACAGCGGACGCCGCCGCATTGCCGCCAGCCACGTTGTTTGCATTCAACGCAGCTGGCCCGGTGAGCCAGAGCAACGACCCATGGAATTGATCACTACCCACGGGGCTCGCAAGGTTGATCACCATGCCCATCGCAGCAGGTGAGCTGGCATCGTTGCCGCCCGTCTTGATCTGGATGTCTCCCAGAGATTCGTTGGAGATGCTGATGGTGTTGGAGGGCCAGTTCTGCTGAAAGCTGCCGACATCCATGCCGTCGTACAGCGTTGCATGATTCTCGTTCTCTGTGCCACGGAGGAAATACGTCTGCCCTCCTTGTGCATCCGAAGAGGCGCTGGTAATGCCCGGCGTGATCTGCAGCGAATCGGACCAGTCATGGCGGCCCGTGATGGGAACATTACGTAGCAGTTCGCCGCTGAGATTGACCGCCTGCTCAGGGTTCTGCGTGTCGATCAACGGCGGGTCGCCGGCAACCTCCACCACCTCTGTCTGCGAGCCCGTTGACAATGGGATGTCTACGGTCACGTCAAGGCCCGGACGCACCAGCAGACCCGCTCGAATGTACTTCTGGAAGCCCTGTGCGGTGATCTCTACCGTGTAGTTCGCGCCTTCCGGCAGATCGTTCACGCGATAGTTACCTTCCTTGTCCGCAGTGACACGAAAAGTGCCGCCCACGGCTGGACTATGCGCCACCACCTGGGCACCCGGGACGGCTGCGCCGGTAGCATCGGTGACCTGGCCGTGGATGACCCCAGCGGAGCTTTGCGCTATTGCTGCCGGAGCAACCAGCGCGATGATAGGTGTGAACCAAAGCCGGGCGGAGCTACCGGCGAAACGTGGCGAAAGAACCGGGCGCCGCGATTTCTTGAACATGATCTACTTTTCTCCTGTTTCCGCAGAGGCACTGCTGAAAGGGCATAGGGGGACGCTTGATCAGCCCGTAGCAGGCTGACCGACAAACGGAATACTGTGGTTAGGTCAACAACGACGCGATGTCTGTGGGGCCGGAACCCGCGTGCGTTCAGTCATGCTGCACCTGACTGTTCCTGCGCGCACCCTTGCCAGCGTTTGTCTCCTGGAAGCTTTGGGCAGGCTGCGAGGTGGCGTACAGCAGTGCATTGAACAGGAATCGGTATGTCACCTCGGACTGTGCCCGGTACTGTGGACGGAAGCCAAACAGAATCAAGTGCCCTTTGCCTACAGACTCGTTCACGAGCGCTGATGTGCCGCGCAGGTATTGGCCTCCCAGGATCCAGCCGCTGAGCAACGGCTTCTCGCTTGTATAGCTGGCGACCGACTGCACGTCGCCGCTGACGCGAAAGCTTGGGCTCTGCTCGAAGAAGATGGGGACGGTGGGTTGCGACCCAAAGGCCAAGGGATTCGATGTATCGACCGCAACCTGCAGGATTGAGCCTGGGATGTAGAAGTCCTTGGCCGCGATCCCTTCCAGGGCATTGACCACGGGCGTGCTCTTGCCCGTGTACACCTCGGAAGCCTTGTTCAGCGCGACCACTGTGCCACCGTCTTCAGTGAAGCGGCGCAGGCTGGCCAAGCCCCCTCCGCCGAGGCCACCGCGATACTCCGGCGGTACCTGCGGCTCCTCGCCTTCTTCACCCCGGCCATAGCGGCCGCTGGTGATCGCACCGGGAGCGTTGTCGGGCAACAACACAACATCGAAATGATCGTTGAGATTACCGTTCCGGATGTCAGCGTCGACCACGCGCGTGTAAGGAATGCCGTTCTGGTCAAAGAGAAAGCGGGTCCAACCTTCATCCATGGAAGGAATCCAGCTCTGGTAAAGAGCGATGCGCGGTAACTTGACCTTGAACGTTGGGCCTTGTGGCGCGCTCGTTGCCGCTTGCACCGAGACCGGCAGCTTGGCAGCCACCTGCGTCAGCGCGGTTTCCAGATGTGGTTGCTGCGGCAGGTAGATGGTGTCAGGCTCCTGCCCAGCACCCGCAACGCGGTAGGCGCGGAGTCCCTGCTTCAGCAGCGCGAACAAGGCATACAAACTGCCGTTGGATTCGTCACGGAACTGGTACCCGCGCGCACCCGCCTGCGGACTGAAGGTGCCCGGCGTTATGGCAGCGGTGTGGACCGGGGTCGTTGCTACTTCAAAGGCCTTCCGCACAGGCACCGCCGTAACGCCCAGCAACAGCGGCATCGTTTGCGCGGTCACATCATAGGGGCGCTGCAGTGGACCGCCAGGGTACTCCGGGATGTTGGGATAGTCCTGGATCTCCAGGATGGACTTGCCGAAAGCCCCGTACGGCTGCGCGAGTTTCACGATGTAGCTTCCCTGCTTGAAGGACTTGCCATCGGCACTAAAATCCGCCGTAGCCTGTTCCACTTCGTTGGCGCCGGTAATCAATGTGTTCACAAGACGTGCCGTGGCTGCGGGATCTCGCTGCTCTGCCGGGATCACATAAGCGTACGGCCCACCCTTTGGGTGAACGGCGTGCTCGCCGAGCTTGTAGTAGTTGCGCAGGTATTGCTCGCGGTAGGTCGCGGCGTTCCGCGCAATGGAGAAGAACGCATCCTGCTGGTAGGCCACGATGTCGCCCAGGCTCCAGTGGCCGCCCTTCCATGGATCGGGGAAGTTCCACGCGGCCACCTTGGCGTCATATCCAATGCCGCGATCAAGCTTGCTGAAGGGGATGTCGATGGGTGAAGCGATGTTGACGCTGGCCGACTCGGTCAGGATGCGCAGACCGTTGTGCAGCGCGATGTAATCCCGCAGTGGCGACCAGAAGTCATACACACCATGGATCAGCACGCCTTGCTTGCCGGTCTCAGCGATCTCGAGCGCTGTCTGCGTGCCCAATGCATTCATCTCATGCACAAGGAGAGGGTCGACATTCGGGTCGATCGGATCGACCCATGGCGGCAGGTAGATGCGCGGTCCGTTGGAGCCCATCTGATGGATGTCATAAAGGATCTGCGGGTGCCAGGGATTGATGACCTTCTCTACTGCGAGCCGTGTCTCCACCTGCGTGAATGAGCTCCAGTCGCGGTTATCATCGTGGCCCGTGTAGTGATGCCAAAGCACCACCGGGCTGGACCCCTCATACGGCGTACCAAGGTACTTCTTGTACCAGTCCACCACCAGCTGCTCGCCATCCGGGTTGAGCGAAGGAACAAGGACAATGATGACGTTCTTGAGGATCTGCTGGATCTCCGGGCTGTTCTCCGTGGCAAGACGGTACGCAAACAGCGTGGCACTCTGTGCGCTGGCGATCTCCGTGGAGTGGACGTTGCAGGAGACCACCAACACGGTCTTGCCGCGGGCGATCAGGCTTTTCGCCTGCTCCTCAGTCGTGGTCCGAGGATCCGCCAGCTGCGCCTGGATAGCCTTGTACTCATCTAGGTGCGACAGGTTCTCTGGCGCTGAGAGTGTCACCGTGATGAAGGGGCGACCTTCTGTCGTCTTACCAATCTCTTCGTACCGGACGCGATCAGACTGCGACCCAAGTGTTTTGAAGTACGAGACCAACTGCGTCCAATCCGCAAGCTTACGGTCAGTTCCGGGCGCGAAGCCGAAGGCCCGCTCAGGTGAGGTGACGTTGCCTTGCGCTAGACCAGAGACACTTAGCGCAAGAGAGGCAATTGCGAGCGCAAGCCGTCTCATAGAATCCTTAGGGTATTGTTCTTGGGAGAAGCGGCACGTTCGCGTAAAGCACTGCAGGAACAGAATTCCTGTCTGTGTGACCGCAGGTTGTAGCGACTGGGGTCAGCGACAACAGAGAGACGCGGAGCTACAACAAGACATCAGCATTCGAGAAACGCCGAGAGATGCAAGTGTGCTCGTCACGATGAACAGATCATACACCAGTGCTAATCGACAGTTGGCCAGGAGTCCTGGCCCTGCATTCGTTTGCATTCCGGATACCAAGCGTCGCGAGCCATGTGGTTGCAAGGCAAGCCGTCACAACCATCGTTATTAAGTTCCGGTGAGATTGCGACCGTATGCTTCTTGAGCTTGGCGCAGCGTGCAAGGTTCTCACCGCGGTGTTCTGTAGGGCTTTCAGTCTCGGCCTCCTGCTCCTAACCATAAGATCAAGGCATTTCCGAAGCCGGTCACTACGTCACTAGTTCTCACGCTTGCTGCAAGAGGCGGAAGCAGGGTGGAACCTGCCGATACGAGGCAACTTGCGGTCGCGATGAGAAGGAAGCGGGAAGACTGACCTGCCTTCCAAAGACCAAGTACTCATCGTTACCAAACCCATCCTGATCGGACATTTCAACTTGGCAGAGAGGTGACATTTCTACTTGGCCGTTACACGGCGACGGTACAGAATCTTTCTTATCGGACGTAAGCTATTCATAATAAACAGCTTACGCCCGATACTATCACTAGGCCTTGGGTGGCACCACGGCATCCTTTGCGGATTTCGCCAACCGGAACTTCACGGTCGTTTTGGCCTTGATCTTGATTGCTTCACCGGTCTGCGGATTGCGGCCCATGCGGGCTGCACGCTGCGCCTTGACCAGCTTGCCCAGCCCCGGGATCGTGAACTCTCCCTGCTTCTTGGTCTGCGTCGTGGCCGTCTCGATCAGCAGGTTGAAGAACGCGGCCATCTGCTTGGGTGGCACCTCCATCTGCTCGGCCATGTACCGGATCAGCGCTGTTTGGTCATCTTCTGGGCCGGCGCCTTCGCCGAGGCTTTGGTTGGTGCCGATGACTTCACAACTGCTGTCTTCGACGCTGTCTTCTTCCCTGCTGTCTTCTTCGTCGCCAACGGGATCTCCTAAGTTCTTCTACGCTGCTGCTGGTTCGGCTTTGGGACGGCCGCGCTTCTTCGCCGCGACCTTCTTGCTGGCAGACTTCTTCCCTGCTCTCTTCGTATAGGCACGTTTCTCACGCGCTGGCTGCTCGTTGCTCTCGAGCTGCTCTTCGCTCTGGATCGTGGCCCGGACCTGATTGCGGAGCTGCTGCAAACGCTCGATCTCGGCCTCGATCTGCTGGATGTATTCGGTGGACTGCTGGATGAACATTGTTGCCATCCGTCCAGAATAACGGCTTCCCTGTTGATCTCTCGTCACATCGGGCGACCGAAGTCAACACAACCGCATTGCTCAGGATTTGAGTAGAACCAAAAGACAGTAGCAGGTGACGGCGTAACCACTTGCAGAGGACAGCATTAGATTTAGGACGGGCCTCCCAGGAACACGGTGATGCACGATGATGGATCGCTTGTCACGGCCGCATGCGTCGCACACGCGGCAACGGTATCCGTCACGTTCCAGGACAGCTTCCCCGCAAGCCGCCGAAGTACTCCTCGTCCTGCCGTTTGAGCGTGTAGCAGGTTGGATCAACAGTTTACTTCCGATAAACGAACATTCTGTTTCATTTCTCTGTACGAGCAATGTAGGCGCTCATTAGAGATGGTTCTGGCGCACATATGGTGACTCTTCCCGGTCGATGCTTTGGAGCGTAAGACAAAGCTAGCTCTGGTGATCGCTGCACCTGCTGTTGAGGCAAGGATTCCGAACACCGCTGAAGTGGCCCTGGTCTGCCTCGACTTAGCTGCGGCTGCGAACCTGTCGGCTCTCGCATCTACGCATTTGAACTTCAACAAACGGATCGTTGCTCGCGCTTGCTCCGACAATCCCAAAGCGTGCTGATAACGATTGAAGCTTTTCCCATTCGCGTCACCCGGGTGATCACCACCAATGGGAAGATGGCGGTCATCTGCCAGTCGGTCTTCAGGCTGGCCAAGGCTTGGGTCTGGTGATAGTGGCGAAGGCGTGGAATCTGAAAGCGCAGGCCGCGATGCTGCAGTCCTGGAAGTGCACGGAGTTGCGGAGCTTTTTACGGAGAGCCGCGGCCGAGCGACGGGGCGGCACAGTTGCCGAGCGGGTGGCGATCAACGGTTACAGCCGAAGTAGCGCCACAAGACGACAATAGATCCTCCGAAGAGGATCTATTGTGGTACTTTACGAATCCTAGTGGAAAATGCAGTCTGTCAGTGCGCATGCGGAGTCAATTCTTCTCGATTCACTTTGCGCACCATAATCCAGCTATCGCTTCGCTGAACCAAGAGAAACGGACTTCCTATGGGAGCATTCCCCACATCGCTTCCGGGTAGTGA
>CAXTVC010000060.1:15299-19654 GCA_964247615.1 uncultured Acidobacteriaceae bacterium | reverse complement strand
GCGCAGCAGAAGGGCGTCCTTTGCGTGCAATTGGCCCCTCCCGCGCTAGTCTTGAAGCAGCTCGCCCGGCGTCCCCTTCATGTATCCGAAGCGGCCTCCACGAGTTCCCAGCCATAGGGGTTAACCAACTCGTCATCACGAGCTAAGTGCAATCATCACAAGATCATGCACAAAAATGCAGGGGGGGGGAGGGGTGGATACCTCCAAGCAGAGAATGCTCCCCGTTCCACCCTTCCTCGGTGGTCTACGGCAGCGGCGAAGGGGAGCTTAGCGGTAAGGTCCCTTCACCGCATACATCGTGCGCTCGTGCGGTCCGAACCAGGTCCGGAACGCCACTGGCGGGAACGCCGACGGCCCCCCGCACGCGCCCGGGTCGAACGACACGACGTACCGCGCCCGCACGGCCGGCGTGAGCTGCAGATCCTCCGTCCGGCAGGGATCGTCGGTGGGCACCCTGGGCAGAGGCAGGTAGATGTTCAGCGGTGTGTTGATGCGTCGATCGTTCAGGTGTTCGGCTGTAACGATCTGCGTCCATCCATTGAACTGCGCGCCGCCATCGATCGCCGTCCGTGGCACGCCCGCGGTCTGCATCTCGGCCAACAGCGCGGCCTGCGCGCGGTACAGCGCAAAGGTGTCGTGGAGCCCCGCGGCACTCAGCACCCCACCCAGGGCAATGGTCCCCCACACCCCCCGAGGCAGCCCCTGCCGCACGTTCCGCTGATAGAAGGAAACAGCCATGACCAGGAAGGCAAACTCCGGAAACAGCAGGTACCGATCCAGAAAACTCGTCGTGATCAGCCGCGTCACCAGCAGCAGCAGGTAGGCCAGGGTACAGGGCAGTAGCACCACGGCCAGATCCGATCCCGTCACGGACCCTGAGCCCCGCGCGTCCTCCACGTCGACCACGCGTCTGCCAACCACCAGCACGGACACCAGCGCGAGACCCCCGAGCAGCAGAAGCACAGTCAGGCCCACACGCACAGGCAGGGTAAGCAGCACAGGCCCATACCCCAGGTACGCATGGAAATCGTCAAAGCCACCAAACCAGACGCCGTTGAAGATGTACGGGAACGTCCACCCGAGCAGCGTATGAGTCCTGTAGGCGTTCAGCGCCACAACCCCGGCGACCACGCAGCAGACCCCGGCTGCCACGCGCGTGCGACGCGACCGCGAGATGCCCGGCAGCAAGGCAAGCAGCAGAGGCATGCTGAGGAAGAGCAGTTCGCAAACCGTGCGCTTGGCAAACGGCACGAGGTAGTGAAAGACCAGCAGTCGCGGAGCGGGAATAGCTGGCGGCAGGAAGGGTTCGCCGATGCTGTAGGGCTGGACCTTGAACCAGCGAAGGAGGCCGTACATCACCACGAGCCCGACAAGTGTCGCCCCCACGCCAAGCCGGAAGGGCAGACGGCGCCTCCGCAGCAGCCACAACGTGCAGGGCACCATCACCAGCAGCCCCAGCCACGTGATCTGCCGCGCACTGCCACCCACTGAGTTGGTCAGCGCCGCCGCTACAATCCAGGCAGTCGCCCTGCCTTCACGGCTGGCCTGCAGCGCGCGGATGCAGCAGTAGAAACACCACACCAGAACAAAGACACCATAGACATCGGACATGAACGAAAACGTCATGGCCAGGTAAACCGGGGAGAGCAGAAACACGAGCGTAGCCGCCGCGCTGTTCCACTCCGTAATTCCAAGGCGGACCAGGAGTCGCTGCATCAGCGCGGCGGTCCCCATGGCCACCAGCAGCGTCCCAAGGCGGACGATGCTGAAGGAAAACCCAAAGACTTTGATGAGGAGTGCGCCGAGGTAAAGCTGCCACCCCAGCATGGTCGCGGCCCAGCCGTTGTAGACGATGTGGCCGGTTGCGGCGAGAACCTGGGCAGTACGGATGTAGGACCAGTCGTCAAGCACTCCGAGCTCTACGCCAGGATGAACCAGCAGCGAGCACAGAGGCAGCGCCAGCACACACAAGAGCACAGGCAGAAGAGGCTGGATCTTTGAAGGCAAACTGGTCCTCGAGGCAGTTGGGCGACGCCTCACCAGCATAGCTGCGAGGGTTTCCCCAAACTCCGAGGGCTACGTTAAATGAAAAACCCCGGCGCGAGCCAGGGTCCCATGTCTTTTCTGTCGGTCAGGGACCTTGGCCTAGTGGCCCTTGTACAGAACGTACAGCTGGGGAAACTGCTTCTTCAGGGTCTCCAGCTTCGGTCGATCACAGACCTGGATGTAGGGATTGCCCGGGTTGTTCAAGGCGTAGTCCTGGTGGTATTCCTCGGCGCGGTAGAAGCCCGGCGAGGGCGTCACTTCGGTGACGATCGGCTTGGGGAATACTTTTTCGCCGCTGAGCTGGGCGATGTATGCCTTGGCGATGCGATCCTGATCGGCGCTCTCCGTGAAAATCACGGACCGATAGGACGTGCCTTCATCCGGTCCCTGCTTGTTCAGCGTGGTTGGGTCATGGATGGCGAAGAAGACCTGCAGCAGCTCGCCATAGGTGATCCTGGACGGGTCAAAGACGATTTCGACCGACTCGGCATGTTTGGTGGTCTCGGTGGTCACCTGCGCGTAAGTTGCGGTGTCCTTGGAGCCGCCATCGTAGCCCGCCGTTGTCTTCAGCACACCTTTTACGTGTTCGAATACGGTCTGGGTGCCCCAGAAGCAGCCGCCGGCAAACACGGCTGTCTCGCGGCCGGGCTTTGCGGCCAGGGAAACGTCAGTCTTTGGCCCGGGAATGGAGGGGCTGGCCGCCTGGCATCCGGTGCCTGTTCCTAATGCCACCACGCCCAGCGCCACGGCTCGTCTCCAAAATGACAATTGCTGCATTATTTAGACCCTCCAAAGGCCGGAACACTTCTTCTATGACGCTTACGGGGTAGGGGGCGTCTCGGATGGTTCCTGGCAGAGGATTGGATGGCGGGCGAAGGGATGCGGCTCCTGGCGAAAAAGACATCCTCCGCGCCGGGCTGAACATCCACTACGGAAGCACGAAAGGGAAGGTCACTTGTCCGAACATCATCACGAAGCAAAAGAGCACGCACCGCACGCCATCCAGGAAGAACACACCAAGGGGCCTCACGATCCCAAGATCATCAACCCGAAGCTGACTTCGGATGTCGCGTACTGGTCCAAGGAGTTTGGGGTCACGGGCGACGCGCTGCACGAGGCAATCCGTAGCCACGGCACGCACGTCGATAAGGTCCGTGCGGCCCTGCATCCGACGAAAACCGCCTAAGCTTACGCAAGACGCGGATGCGTGGAGGTCCTAGTGGATCCCACGCATCCTGCGGTCGTACGCTTGCATCTGGTCGGACACAATCTGTGTCGTTTTGGTCAGTGCGCGTAGCGCGAGGGGGTCGAGATCGATCCAGCGCCGGGTCATCCGAGGGGTAGGCGCGGCGTCAGGTAGCAGCTGGCCATCCTGCCCGACCATTGCGGCAAACACAAGCGTCACCGTCTTCTGCAGGGTATCGACCGAGAGTTCGCGCACACGGTAGCCGATGTCGATGCACCCATCGAGATGGGCCGCGTCGGAGAATCCCCATCGCACCAGGTCGTGACGGCACGCGCTCGATCGCTTGTACTGCGTGAATGTGGACACCGTGTACTCGCCCTTGTTTTCAAAATCCGCGTAGTTCTGGGCCAGCCAGGGCGTACTGGAAACGTCGGGAATATACACATCCTGTTCGACATCGCCGACTACCGGAATGGGAGTGGTCCATTGCTGCGTGTTGTCGTACACCTGTGATGGCGCGCCCAGGGCACCACGCTGCACCACCTGTTGTGCAACCCCGACTGCCCGGAATCCCAGAGCCAGGATTGGCAGCAGAGCCGCACGTCCCACGCCCCGCAACGCTCGCCAATGCGCTAAAGAAGCCATCTCGCCACGTTACAGCGAAAGAGGAAGCGTTGGTAGGCGCAGAGACCTCTTTGCGTGCGCAAGAGTAGATGCCGATGGCTGTGATTTCACCGGGACCAGTGAGATCCATCGAAAGGTGGACGGAGATTCAACCTTCTGGCCGAAGACGCCACCGGCGAGACCGTCGACACTAAAGAAGTCCTCCACAGCGTCCTTCACGGACGCTGTACTTTTTTTTGGGCTTGCCGCCGGAGGACGCCCGCGCGACATCCTGCACCCCTCCGGGTTCCTACCCACAGAGGTCCTTATGCGCACGACATCGACTTTCCTTCTGGCTTTCGGTCTACTTAGCGCCCCGGCGTTTGCTCAGAACGCCCCCGGACCCTACCCGCCGGCAGAATACCCGCAGAACAATGCTCCCCAGCAGGCGCAGCCCTATGGGGACCAGGGGCAGCCAGCGCAGGTGTACGCGCAGCAGGGTCCTCCGCAGCAAGGCTAC
>CAXTVC010000060.1:10468-15199 GCA_964247615.1 uncultured Acidobacteriaceae bacterium | reverse complement strand
TACGGCAGGCCGGCAACGGCCAGCCCGCTCCCCGGGTGGATAGTGAGATGGAGGTGCCCTATGCCTATCCGCCGGCTGTCGCGTACGGATACCCCTACGGCTATGGCTACGGCTATCCCGTAGTCGGCATTGGGTTAGGTTTTGGGTACGGCTATCCGGGGTATGGGTATCGCGGCTACGGATATCGTGGTGGCTACTTTGGTCGTCCTGGCTTCGCGGGAGGCTTCCGCGGCGGGTACGCGGGCGGTGGCTTCCACCGTGGGCGCCGGTAACGGCCGCCGCCGGGTGAATCGCAGGACTCTCCGTCAGAGAAGAAGGGCGCAGGCCTCGGCCTGCGCCCTCATCTTTTGTGATCGTCGACACCTAGGGCGTGGAGCCCTGCGCAGCGCTCTGTGAGCTTTGGTAGATTCCCACATTGTCCTTTGTGATGAGGGCGCTGCCCGTGTCGACGAAGGCAGGGAAGGGTGAGCGGAAGTTCACGCTATAGTCGTGTTGCCAGCCGGTGTGTGGGCTGCGGTGGGCGGCATCCAGTGCCTTCAGGCCGTCGTAGCCCATGGTCCACGGCCTTTGCGAGACGGTCGCGTCGACCGTGCCGTCGGCGATCAGGTTCAGCGTCTCAGGGTCGACGTCCATAGCGATCAGCTCACGATCGGTAATGTGGTTGCGCTTCAGGACCTCGGCAACGGCTTTGCCGGCTTCAGATTCGAGGCAGATGAAGGCGTCGATCTTGTCCGCGCCGGTGCGGTGGATGTACTGCTCCGTCTGATCAAAAGCATTGCTTGATTCGCCACCCGTGGCCACGATGCCGACGATCTTGATGCCGGGGCTGTTGCCGAAGCTCTCCTCATAGCCGCGCATGCGCTCATCCAGATTGGGCTGGCCGGGAATGCTGTAGAAGACGACATTGCCCTTGCCATGCAGACGTCCCGCGACGCGCCCGCCGCCAAGGTGGCCGACCTCCAGGTTGTTGGTGCCGATGAAGTAAAGCCGCTCGGAGAAGGGTGCGTCGGAGTCAACCGTGATGACGGGAACCCCCTGGCCGATGGCCGCCGCGATATCCGCATGCAGGGCACCTGCTGCGGCTGCCGAGACGAGGATGCCGGCGGGGTGACGGGCCACCGCATCGGAAAAGGCGCTCGCCTCCGCAGCCGGGTCGTAGGTCTCGGGACCAGCAACGACGGCGGTCACGCCGTACTCCCCGGCGGCCTGGCGGAAGCCTTCCTGCACGCTCTTCCAGTAAGGGAGCTTCAGGTTGGTTGCGACGAGATAAAAGGTGTCGTGGGTGGAGCGGTAATGGCAGCCCACGATGGCGAGGCAGCCAGCCGTACTCAGAGCGAAGACAAGGGCCTTCAAGGTTTGGCGCATGGGATCTCCGGAGGTCTGCTCCGCAGATCTGTGCGGCAGATTGGAAGCCGCGGGAGATCGCGGGCCTAAAGCGCCGAAATTGTACTCCCGCGTTCATACCCGTGGGATGTAAATCCTTGCAGTTGTTATGTCGCCTGCATTCTGGCATCGCGGTTCGCCGGCGACCTCCGGCGAATGTCCGTGTGAGGCATCCCACAAGGCCCGTTCGGCCCTCACAAGGGCAGCATCATGTCCGGCGTCTGTCTCGGGCGGGGGCGCGTCGGCTGATACCTTCAGTGTGCGCGGTCTGTCCAGGGAAGGTGCCCTGGCCGTCGGCGTTTTTGGAGGAGTACACACCATGGAGTTTCATATCGCGCGGTCGCTTCGCGAGCGGCTGGACGTCGGCGACCTCCTGTTCAGCTATACCGGCAATGTTCTTTTCGCCAACTTGGGTGCCGCTCGCCGGCTTGCCCTCGCGCTCAATACGCTGCGCGAAACGGAAAACGGGGGTGTCCCCGACCCCAAACGCCAGGTGAACGCCGGCGCGCTGTATGCCATGGGTCTCATCGACGAGCTCAGCCATGCCCTGATCGCGCGTTACCGCGAGGAGACTGATCCGGAGGTCCTGACCGAGGCGCTGAAGTGGTTCACCGCCCAGAACGGCGAGGCCGAAGTCGATCGCCTGCTACGGACGTTTACGGAGCGCTTTCCGAATCAGCAGATCCTTTCCGGCGAGATGACTGTTGAGACGTGGCTGAAGGGCGAGACGGACGGTCTGCCCCATCGTGAAGCCGCCTTCGAAGAGCTCTTGCTGCTCTCCCTGGCCAACGCTAACCCGGCTTTCGTCCAATTCGGTGAGCTCTTCGACGATGCGGACCTGAAGCAGAAGACCTCCTACCCAAGTGTCGTGGCGGAGTTGCCCCAGTTCTTTGCCACGCGACCGCCTGTGTCGCCGGAGATCGGCTCCCTGCTGGATGCGCTGGAAGCGCCCATGCGGCTCAGCCCTGACTCGCTCACCGCGCAGCTGGACTACATTCGCGAGAACTGGGACCGGTTCGTCGATGCGGATCTGAAGACGATACTGCTGGCCATCGACACGGTGAAAGAAGAAGACATCGCGGTCTGGATGCGCTTCAACCCGCCCGGGCCGGATGTCTACCGGCACGGCGCTCCTGGCTTTGGCGGGGAGGGCTTCCTTGGCGATGAGTACATCGGCTTTGAGGATGCGTATGAGACCGGAGCGGACGGTGTGCGGCGGCTCCGCCCGGGACGTACAGCGCCCAGTGGCTATGCGAGTGACTACCAGGCCCCGCTGAACGAGTACGAAGCCTTCTCGACCGATCAGGCGTGGATGCCCAACGTCGTCATGATCGCCAAGAGCACGTATGTGTGGCTGGAACAGCTGAGCCGCAAATATGGCCGGCACATCCACAAGCTGGACATGATCCCCGACGAAGAGCTGCGTCTGCTTGCAGATCGAGGCATGACGTCGCTCTGGCTGATCGGGCTTTGGGAGCGCTCCGTCGCGTCGCAGCGGATCAAGCACCTGCGCGGGCAGAGCGATGCCGTGGCTTCGGCGTACTCGTTGAAGGAATACAACATCGCCGAGGATCTTGGCGGCAACTCGGCATATCAGAATCTGCGTGACCGGGCTGGACGCTACGGTTTACGGCTGGCGAGCGATATGGTGCCGAACCACATGGGCATCGATTCGCCGTGGGTTATCGAGCATCCTGACTGGTTTGTGATGCGTTGGGAGAGCCCGTATCCGGCGTACAGCTTCAATGGACCCGACCTGAGCGCCGATTCACGCGCCGAGATCAAGATCGATGATCACTATTACGATCAGACCGACGCCGCGGTAGCATTTCGCATCCGCTACAACGGCTCGGGCGAGACACGTTACATCTATCACGGCAACGACGGCACGACCTTTGCCTGGAACGACACCGCGCAGCTGGACTACTCGAAGGCCTACGTGCGCGAGCAGGTGATGCAGACCATCCTGCACGTAGCGCGCATGTTCCCCATCATCCGTTTTGACGCCGCCATGGTGCTGGCCAAGCGCCATGTGCAGAGGCTGTGGTTCCCGCTGCCGGGTGTGGGCGGGTCCATCCCGTCGCGTGCTGAAAATGCGATGACGGATGAGGAGTTCAACGCGATTATGCCGGCGGAGTTCTGGCGTGAGGTGGTGGACCGTGTTGCCGTTGAGGTGCCTGGCACGCTGCTGCTGGCGGAGGCCTTCTGGATGCTGGAGGGCTACTTCGTACGCACGCTGGGCATGCATCGCGTGTATAACTCCGCGTTTATGAACATGCTGCGCGACGAAGAAAACGCCAAGTATCGCAGCTATCTGAAGAAGACGATTGAGTTCGACCCGGACATCCTGAAGCGCTATGTGAACTTCATGTCCAACCCCGACGAGCGCACGGCGATTGATCAATTTGGCAGCGGCGACAAGTGTTTCGGCGTGGCCACGGTGATGAGCACCATGCCCGGACTGCCGATGTTTGGCCATGGCCAGATTGAGGGTTACACGGAGCGCTACGGCATGGAATTCAAGATGCCCAAGATGACCGAGTGGCCCGACGAGGATCTGGTCGCGCGCCACCAGGCAGAGATCGCGCCGCTGCTGAAGAAGCGCTACATCTTTGCCGAAAGCGCCAACTTCGTCCTGTATGACTTCTGGACGGGCTATGGCTCTGTGAATGAGAACGTGTTTGCGTACTCGAATCGCAACGGCGACGAGCGCTCAGTGGTGCTCTACAACAACGCGTACACCAGCACAGGTGGCACGATCAAGATCTCTGCTGCCGACATGGATAAGAGCACCGGGGAGCTGCGGCAGCGTTCGCTGGCCGAAGGCCTTGCGCTTCCTGGCGAGGATAACGCCATCATGGCTTTCCGCGACCATGCGCGCCAGCTGGAGTACCTGCGCCGCGCGTCCGAGCTCCGCAATGACGGCTTCACGATGGAGTTGCGGGGCTACCAGTACGCCGTGCTATTGAACTGGCGGGATCTGCGCTCCACCGAAGAGCAGCCGTGGGATCGTCTGTGTGACGCATTGAACGGCCAGGGCGTGCCAAACCTGGGGGAGGCGCTGAATAAGCTCCGCTTCCAGGCGCTGCATGCGGCGCTGCGCCGGCTGCTTTGCCATGAACAGATCGAGGCGCTGCAGGCTGCCGCGGAGAACGCTCTTGCGCAGGGTAACTCTGCCATACAGCCACGGGTTGAACCTGCGGCTCTCAGCGGCCGAAGTGGAGCAGGTCCGGCGCTCGCCGAGGTTGTCATCGTCGCTGATGCCACGCCTCTGCCAAAGGGCGAGAACGCTGTTACAGCATCCCCGCTGGACCCCGAGTTTGCCGGGTTCTTCGAGCGCGCCAATGA
>CAXTVC010000060.1:0-10368 GCA_964247615.1 uncultured Acidobacteriaceae bacterium | reverse complement strand
TTACAGCATCCCCGCTGGACCCCGAGTTTGCCGGGTTCTTCGAGCGCGCCAATGAGCTGTACTGGCGCATGACGGAGGTTGCACCCAGCAATCTGCTGGAGGAGATCGCCCCGAAC
This sequence comes from uncultured Acidobacteriaceae bacterium, assembly GCA_964247615.1. GTDB lineage: Bacteria > Acidobacteriota > Terriglobia > Terriglobales > Acidobacteriaceae > Granulicella. Next base: position 10,252 of record CAXTVC010000060.1, on the reverse strand, counting down.
ATGCAAGAGGGCGCGCAGAGTTACAAGAACGGCCTGAAGCTCCTGCTGAAGGCGGCAATCGCGATTCCCGCCGTGGCGCGCGGCTTCTCGGCGGCGTGGCCGCGGGCTGTCCGGGACTTCATTCCCGGCGCCGCGGTGGGCGTGCCGCTGGAGCGTACATGGACGCCGTTGCTTGCCTACATGCTCTTTCATGCGCTCCCTGGCACGGCGGAAGGTCAGGCCGTCTTCGACGCGCTGGATATGCGCTCTGCCCTGGCGGATACCTTCACCGGTCTCGGCTTTCCCGGAGAGGACGGTTGGCGGTATGCGGCGCGCATCCGCCTACTGCTGGGCGGTCGTGTGGCCTTTGAGGAGCTGCGCACCGAGGGCTTCTGGGTGAATGCCGACGTCCGCTGGCTCGCCGGCGTCAACACCATTGAGGGCAGTACCTACGTCAACAAGGAGAGCTTCGAGGAGTTGCTCGTCTGGCTGCAGCTGCCGGAGATCCTCGGGATTGCCGGACATCTCGGCGGGGACGAAGCCTACGAGAGCGGACCGGCCGAGCTTGCCGAACTTGAGGGGGCACTGCGGGCCGAGTGTCAGCTCATGGCTGACGCAGGCTACAACCTCAAGACCTACCTGAGGCAAGAAAGCGAGCTGGAACCGGAAGAGGTGGAAGACGAGGCGATCCTCGGGTAACCCCGTCGGGCAGTGTCTTAAGCTGCTACAGCATCGGAACTTTGAGACCCTCAGTGCATCCTAAAGTCCATGTCTTCCGATCCGAGCTTTGCGCCAGCGAGCGCCAGACAGGACGGTCAGCGCGACCCGGACATAACGCCCGATCCGCTGACCGAGCCACAACCGGCGGCGAGTCCGGCACCTTTTGTGTCGCGCCGCCGCGGTCTGTCCATCTGGGAGCTGCTGAAGCCGCACCAGGCGCAACTCTGGCTTGGTTTGGTGGCGATCACCGGGGAGAGCTTCGCGGATGTGCTCGGCCCCTGGCCGCTGAAGATTGTTCTGGACAACGTCATCGGCCACCATCAGGGGCACGGCTGGCTGATGGGCATCATCCATCGCACTGCGGGGGACACGCCGCAGCGCATCCTGCTGGCCGCTTGCATCGCTGTCCTGGGCATCGCGCTGCTGGACGCGATCTGCACCTACGGGGAGAAGTGGGTCACGACCACGGTAGGCCAATGGGTGACGCACGACCTGCGCCGCCGCCTGTACTCGCAGGTGCAGCGCCTCTCGCTGGCATACCACGACCAGTCCAAGACGGGCGATTTGATCAGTCGCGTCACCTCGGACATCGATTCCATCCAGACCTTCATCGTCTCCGGTCTGCTCAGCATCATCGTCGACGTTGCGACGATCGCCGGCATGATCGGCGTGCTGTTCTATCTCAATTGGCGTCTCACGCTAATTGCGATGACGGTCGTTCCCGTTCTGTTCGTGATCGTGTACACCTATACGCGCAAGGTCAAGAAGTTCTCCCGGGAGGTCCGCCGGCATGAGGGCAAGATGCTCTCGGTGGTGCAGGAGGTCCTCGGGTCCATCCGCGTCGTTAAGGCGTTCGCTCGTGAAAACTACGAGGTGCACCGGCTGGAAGGCGAGAGCCTTGAGACCGTGGAAGCTGCGCTGCGCGCGCGCCGGCTGAAGGCGCGTCTTGTTCCGGCGGTGTCGATCGTGACGGGCGTGGGGACATGCCTGGTTCTGTATTTCGGCGGTTCCAGCGCGCTCACGGCGGGCGTCACGGGTGGCACCATCACGGTGTTCCTCAGCTACATCAAGAGCATGTACAAGCCCATGCAGGACATCTCCAAGATCATGGATTCGTACAGCAAGGCCGATGTCGGGTACGAGCGCATCAAGGAGGTCATCGAGAGCGATGGCGAGATGCGCGATGCACCGGACGCGAAGCCCGCGCCGCCGCTGAAAGGCGATATTGAACTGCAGCATGTCAGCTTTGCCTACTCCGCGGACCGGCCCATTCTGGACGACATCAACATCAAGATCGACGCAGGAACGACCGTGGCGCTTGTCGGCCCGACCGGCTCAGGCAAATCCACGATCGTGAACCTGATCCCGCGCTTTTACGACGTGACCTCGGGAGCTGTTCTGGTCGATGGCTTCGACGTGAGGCAACTGGAGCAGAAAAGTCTGCGCGATCAGATCAGTCTTGTCCTGCAGGACACTGTGCTGTTCTCCGGGTCTATCTGGGACAACATTGCGTACGGGCGTCCGGAGGCGACCTCGGCCGAGATCGTGGAGGCTGCCAAGACCGCCAACGCGCTGGAGTTCATCGATAAGCTGCCGCAAAAGTTCGACACCACCGTTGGCGAGCGCGGCATCATGCTCTCCGGTGGCCAGCGGCAGCGCATTGCAATTGCCCGTGCCATCATTCGCAACACGCCCATTCTGATCCTCGATGAACCAAGCTCAGGGCTGGATGCAGAGAGTGAGCACCTGGTCTTTGAGGCACTCGACCGCCTGATGGAAGGCAAGACCTCCATCGTGATCGCTCATCGCCTATCAACGATCCGCAAGGCAGACTGCATCTTTGCCATCCAGGATGGCCACGTGGTGGAGTCCGGCACGCACGAGTCTCTGATGGAGAGTGAACACGGGCTTTATCGCCACCTTCACGATGTCCAGTTCAATGTGGCGGAGGAGACGCTCGCTTAGTGGGTTTCTGATCCCGCTAGAGACAGGGCGTGATCAATGCGTGTTCAACGTAAGCTGCCCGGGTACGTACTTCAGGTCTCCGCGTGGGCGCAGGGAGCGAACGACGCGGTTGCGGCCCGTCCGCTTCGCCTCGTACAGGGCGCTGTCGGCGCGCTGCAGCATGAAGTGGAAGGTATCGTCATCGCCCTCATAGGTAGCGGTTCCGATACTGGCCGTCAGCTGCAGATCTCCATAGATCTCGTCCGAGAACCGCGAGTCGGAACCGTTGACCAGGTGGATGTTGCGCCGGACACGTTCGGCCACGATGAGTGTGGCTTCCTCCGAAGCGTTCGGCAGAAGCACGGTGAACTCCTCGCCGCCCCAGCGGCAGAGCACATCGATGCCGCGTATGGAGTCCTGGATACGCTCCACGGCCGCGCAGAGCACCTGGTCGCCGACATGATGCCCATAGGTGTCGTTGATCTTCTTGAAATGATCGAAATCAAGCATCAGCACGGAAAAAGGTGTGTGCAACCTATGGCTGCGTGCCTGTTCGCTCTCGCACCAGTTCAGAAAGACACGGCGGTTGAAGACGCGGGTCAGCGGGTCCGTGCTGGCCATGTGTTCCAGGTCCACGCGTAGTCTTGTGGTGGCTCTCCAGAAGAACGCAAAGGCGAGGCCAATGGCAAAGGCGACAAAGGTCCCGTAGCTGAGCAGGTTCAGGGTCTCCGCCCAGGGAGAGTCGTTCAGAAGACCAAGGGCAGCGCACGTGCCCCGCGCGAGATCCGCCGCAATCAGGAAGCTCATGACGATGACCGTAGCGCGGCCGGGTTGCCGCGAGCGCCCCTGACTGTTCTGCAGGATCAGTCGTACGGTGTTGGCTACCTGGGCGGCGAGCAAAAGGCTGAGCAGCACCGTGGCGTTGCGTGAGGTGAGCAGGTGAACCCATTGCAGGACCACTGCAAGAAGTTGGCAGCTGACGAGACCGATGCAGAGGCGGCCTATTCTGGCTTCCAGGCCGATCAGATACCGGTCCGCCCGATAACAACACGTGAACGCGAGAAGGGTGCAGAGATTGGCCAGCGGCTCAAGCGCCGGCATTGCATCTGCGAACAGATACAGTGCGGCCGCCAAGCCTCCCACCACGAGGGCATTGCCCATCCAGTTCAGCCCTTTGAGGAGCGGATTGGTGCCGTGGATAAGGACAAGGCCTCCACCACAGCCAGCCAGCGTACATGTGCCGAGCGAAAGTATCGCCTGCTGCGCCGTCATCGCCACGCCTTCAGGGTCAGGCCGTCGAAAAGACGAGACCGCCCGCGCTGACCGAGCCCGGAGCGTTCCCGCAGGTTGCCCGGCAGGACTGGTGTCTTCTCACACAGTGAAGCTAAATGGCGGGCTCCCACTCAGCCATGGCGCGTAAGTTGCACCCGGGGGGCGTCAGCGCCATGGGCGTCGGCTCTGCATTTACTTAAAGCGAATTCAGCTCGGCGATGCGCCCTTCTACGATCTTTACGAACTGCTCGCGCTCCCCTTCAGGGAAGTTCCCGGAGCGAAAGGCGTCTTCCAGCTGCTTGTGGGTTAACTGGCCCAAAAGGCCGCCGATCCAGCGTGCATCTGCCACAGGAATACCGTGGCCGATCCAGGTGATGGCAGAACGGCGCAGTGTTTCGCCCAGCAGGATAGGACCCTGCCGCAGAAGCAGGCCCCCGGGCAGCATGGGCGTGCCGAAGCTGACGTCCTTGTCAGTCTTTTGGGTGATGAACTTGGAGTGCTCGTAGCTGGCCAGGTTGCCTTTGTCCGTGTCATGGCGCACATGCTCACTATTGGAGGCAAACGTTGCCCCAATATCGGACACGAGATAGATCTGACGATCGTGCTTGTCGTCCTGGTAGACAGCGTTGTTGACGTCCTTCAGGTCCCAGTTGTTCATGACGGCCATCATCACGCGCAGCCCGTTGAACTCCCTGGTGTCCTTAAAGGGATTGTCCTTCCAGCGCCAGTCTTTCAGCTTCTTTTGCTGCCCGGGCTTGCGCTGGAAGCGCGCGTCCGTGATTGTGTCGCCCTGGATGTACGGTGTACTGCGCTTCATCTGCAGCTTCGGGACCGTGGCGGAGGGCAGCAGGTAGAGCTCATTGGTGAAGTATCCAACCGCCCAGAGCAGCCGCGATGCAACCACCTCCGGACGCGCCTCCGAGCCGAGCTTCACGCGCCACTTTTTCCCGTCTCCGTCTCTGACATCAAACTTCGGGTTCGTTCCGCTGCCGTCCTCTTTGACGAAGATATAGGGGGACTTCGGCTGGTGCTCGTCCCCACCCAGGCCCAGGAAGAGATCCTTCTGCGCGATCGAGCCCGGGTCTTCCCAGAGGACCGGTTTTTCGTCTGGTGCCGTGGCTGCGTCCCGCTTTTCGGCCTTTGGAGTGGAGGGCTGTAGGGTCGGCCCGACCTTGGCGTGCATCTGCGTGAGCGGGGCAACAAGGAGCAGGGAGGCAACAGCGCATTGACGCAGACGAGCAAGCGGAACATGGATCGACATCGGAACTCCTGGCAGGCGAACGAACACGTTGAGTTTAGAAGCAGAACAGGTGCCGTGAGCTTCTGTGGGACAAGAAAACATCTTGCCGCTGCATGGACGCATCCTTTGAGGCAACGGGTAAGGCAGGGTGCCCAGCGGAAGGATCCCACGTGAAATTGCTAGTTCAGCCGGAAGATGGCCTCGAGCCGATACTCGAGGCGCTGAACGGCGCCAAGAAAAGTATTCAGATCCTGATCTTTCGGATTGACCGGACGGAGATTGAGCGCGCCCTGGTGGAGGCAGCCCATCGTGGCGTCTCAGTGACCGCCCTGATCGCCTACACCAATCATGGAGGGGAAAAGTATCTGCGCCGCTTTGAGATGCGCTTGCTGGAGCAGGGAATCACGGTGGCTCGCACGTCCGATGACCTGGTGCGCTATCACGGCAAGATGTTCATCGTGGACGGCAAAGAGTTGTTCCTGCTGGCCTTTAATTACACCCACATGGATATCACGCTGAGCCGGTCATTTGCGGCCGTGATCAAGGACCATGACGTTGTTCGGGAGGCGCAGCACCTTTTCGAAGCGGACGTAAAGCGTACGCCGTATGTATCGCGGCACGAGCGCCTGATCGTCAGTCCAACGAACTCCCGCGAACGCCTGAAAGAGTTCATTCAAGGTGCCAAAAAGCAGCTTCTTATTTACGAGATGAAGCTGTCGGATCCGGAATTCGTCCGTTTGCTGAACGAGAAGATCACCGCAGGCGTTGAAGTTCGTGTCATTTCGCGCGAGGCCATCAAGAATGGGAATGTGCCGGTGCGCATCTCCTCCATGCGCCTGCATGTCCGCGGCATGATCCGTGATGGTGACACGGCGTTCCTTGGCAGCATGAGCATGCGCCGGCTGGAGCTGGGCGCGCGGCGTGAGGTGGGCGTCGTCTTTGAGGACAGCAAGGCCGCGAAACGGATGGCGCAGGTGTTTGAGAAAGACTGGGCGGCAGCCAGGCCTGCCATGCCAGGCAATTTGCTGGCCTCGGCACTGGAAGCACCCGCGAAAAAGGTGGCCAAGGCGTTGGCGAGGAACCTCGACGTAGGACCTGTGTTTGAGCAGATCCTGGACAAGATCATCGACCCGTCGCATGAACTGAAGTTTGAGCCGGAAGAGGTAGCCCAGACCGTGCGCGATGCCTTTCGCGATGAGGTACACGACGCCGTCGTGCTGGCGTTACGCGAGGTGGTCATCGGTACGGCTGTCGTCGCGCCCAGCGATAAACACAGCAAGGGAGAGAAGCAGCATCACAAGGTCGATCACCATTCCGATCGTCACCGTCACTAGACCCGAAGCACTCCCCAGGTTAGGTGCCTAGCTGTCTTTTCTATAGAGCAGATCGCGGATGGCCTTGCGCCGTTCGGCGTTTGCACCGGCATCGCTGGTGTCGATCCCGCCCACACCCGGGCGTTGTGCCCGTTCAGCGGCTGCCTCCGGAGCACTGCACTCTGGGCAGCGGTTGGCAAAGCCCGGCTTATCGGGCCTTAGCTCAAACTCTTCTTCACAAACGACACAAACCTTCCACGGAAACGCCATAACAGTTCCATTCTAAGACCTGGGCAAACCGGGTGAGGCTTCTAGCGGGCTGGCAGGTTGACCATTGTGCCCTTGGTCGTAGAAAGTGTCTGGCATGCGTCGTGCCCTTTATTTTCTTAAGCTGAGCCTCTTGACCGCCATTTCGGCCACGCTGGCCACTGCAGCCTCCGCACAGTCCGCCCCGCGTCCTGCCATCACTGGCATCGCGTTCTTCCGCGACTACAGCACGCATCCAGCCGAGGCCGAAAGCTTCTACGGCCCTACCATGGGCTTCCCCGAGATGAAGGCTCAGGATGGATCGCTCGTCTTTGCGGTGAACCAGTCGCAGTGGATCGAAGTGCTGCCCAGCACGGCGCCTCCGAAGGCGAATGACCGTATGGCCGCCGTCGCGTTCACCACTCGCGACGTGCGCGGCATGGAGCGCTACCTCACCGCGCACGGCATCCCGACGGCAGAGCCCATGCACGACAACGAATTCGGCGTCCACGACCCCGAGGGCAACCTGGTTCTTTTCGTGCAGAGTCCCTACCCGACCGCCGGTAATCAGAAAGCCTTGAGTGGCACGCCCAAGCTGGTCGCGGCGTCCCAACCACTCCCTTCGGCCACCAGCCACCGCATGATTCATGTGGGCTTTGTGGTGCTCGACCGGGACAAGGAGGACACCTTCTGGCGGAAGGTGCTTGGCTTCAAGCCCTACTGGCACGGCTGGCAGAACGATCCGTCCTCAAAGGACGACTACATCAGCCTGCAGGTCCCGGAAGGCACTGACTGGCTGGAGTACATGATGCAGCCAAACCGGGACACCACCCTGCAGCACACGGGCGTGATGAATCACTTCTCGCTCGGCACGGAGCGCATGCAGACGGTGCTCGCGCAGCTGCAGGCAAACAAATGCGAAGGCAAGGCCTGCACGGCGATCCAGGCTGGCCGCGATGGCAAGATCCAGCTCAATCTCTATGACCCGGACCTGACACGTGTGGAATACATGGAGTTCACCAACGCGATGAAGCCGTGCTGTTCGGACTTTACGGGTCCCATGCCCGGGGTGAAGCAGAGCGAGTAAGAGGGCAAGCAAGGTTGCCGCTCAACACGACATAGAAAGATCTACGCAGCCGAGGGCATCTGCGGTGTGGTAGCGTTTCCAGCGAAGCTATCTGTCGTCAGGAGCCCTCCCCGCGTGCCGCGTCTGCATTCCCTCTTCCTTCCCACTGCTCTTTGCTGCACCTTCCTGGCCGCCGCCCGCGCACAACAACCGGCGTCCCCGCAGCTCAGGCCGCCGGCTACGCCGCTCATCACGCATGATCCCTACTTCAGCGTGTGGTCGAACACGGACAAGCTCACCGACTCGCCCACAAAGCACTGGACTGGACACCCCGAGCCGCTGAACAGCCTGATCCGGGTTGACGGCAAGGCGTTCCGCCTCATGGGTCGCGATCCGCGCGACGTCTCCGCCGCTACCCAAACGGCCATGACGCTCACCCCCACGCATACGCGCTACAGCTTCACCGCCGGGGCCGTGCAGGTGGACCTTACCTTCTTTACGCCCGCCTTTCTGGACGATTTCGACATCCTTTCCCGGCCGGTGACGTACATCACCTGGACCGCGCACGCCACCGATGGCGGCCAGCACGCCGTGGCGGTCTACCTTGACGCCAATGCCGAACTCGCTACGAGCTTTGAGAATCAGCCCGTTAACTTCATGCGCCACCGCACCGCCTCCACCGAGGTCCTTTCCGTCGGGACACGCAGCCAGGATGTTCTCAATCGCTCCGGTGACGATCTGCGCATCGACTGGGGCTACTTCCACCTCGTCGTCCCCAATGACGAAGCCGCGGGGGAAGGCGCGCAGACCAGTATTTCCTTGGACCCTGCCAAGGACTTCGTCGCGAATGGCAGCCTCTCCCGTGTGGATGACACGGACCCTGAGCAGACCGAATATCACTCCGCCCCCACGATGGCCACGGTGCTCTCCCTCGGCCAGGTGAGCACCGCGCCGGTGAGCCGCCACGTCCTGGTCGCTTACACCGATGAGTATGGGATCCAGTACCTGCACCGGGATCTCCGCTCCTGGTGGCAGCGCGACAACAAGCCGGCTGGCACCATGCTCGATGAGGCCGCGGCGCAGTACACACAGCTCGATGCAAAGGGCACGCAGTTCGACACGAAGCTCACCCAGGACATGACGCACGTTGGCGGCGAGCACTATGCCTGGATTTGCACGCTGGCCTACCGCCAGGCCGTTGCTGCCCACAAGCTTGTCGCCGACGTGGACGGCAAGCCGTTCTACATGAGCAAGGAGAACTTTTCGAACGGCAGTATCGATACCGTCGACTTGATCTACCCCTCTGCGCCCATCTTCCTTTTCTTCAACCCCCGTCTGCTCGAGGCTGAGATTCTTCCGTTGCTCGAGTACGTCAACCTGCCAAACCACTGGCACTTTCCGTTTGCCCCGCACGATCTGGGTCAGTATCCATTGGCCAACGGCCAGACTTACGGTGGTGGCGAGAAGACCGAAGAAAACCAGATGCCGGTGGAGGAGAGCGGCAACCTGCTGATCGCTATCGATGCACTGGCGCAGGTCGGTGGGCAGGCACACGGTCTCGATCTCGCGCGGCAATACTGGCCTACGTTGACGCAGTGGGCGAATTACCTGAAGGATCATGGCCTCGATCCTGAAAAACAGCTCACCACGGATGACTTTGCCGGCCACGTGACGCACAACGCGAACCTTTCACTGAAGGCCATCGATGCGCTGGCTGCCTACGCTGATCTCGCCAAGCGGCTTGACCACCCCGCCGAAGCCAAAGCCTATGCCGCCACGGCCAGGGAGTACGCCGGCAAGTGGGTCACCATGGACAAGGAGGGCGACCACTACAAGCTCGCCTACGACAGCCCCGGTACATGGAGCCAGAAGTACAACCTTATCTGGGACAAGATCCTCGACTACAACCTCTTCCCGAAGAGCGTGCGTGACTCCGAGATTGCCTTCTACAAGACCAAGCTCAATGTGTACGGTCTGCCACTCGACAGCCGCAAGGACTACACCAAGCTCGATTGGGAGCTGTGGACCGCCACGCTGGCCGACAAGCAGGAGGACTTCCTGACACTCATCGACCCCATCTACAAGTGGACCAACGAAACCACCAGCCGCGTCCCTATGACCGACTGGTATGACACGAAGACAGGCAAGCAGGAAGCGTTTCAGGCGCGTTCTGTGGTGGGGGGTGTGTTCATCAAGGCGCTGACGGATAAGAGGCTTGCGGATGAGTATCGGACCAAGGCGAAGGCGATAGACAGGTAGGGACTAGGCCAAAGGGCGCGCGTCTCAAGTCGATGCGCGGGAGACAGGGGTTCCTGTGACAAGTAGATACTGCTGCCATCGGTGATTCACAAAGCGGAAAAAGGAGGCGTCCACCTCGCAGCGGACGCCTCTGTGTCACTTCGTGTTCGGGCTGAAGTTACGTCAGCACCACGATCTTGCCACCGGCCTTGTTGTCGTCCATCAACTGGTGCG
>CAXTVC010000059.1:18422-20129 GCA_964247615.1 uncultured Acidobacteriaceae bacterium | reverse complement strand
GCAAGGGTGCGCTGCTGATCGTCTCTATCGCCGAGGCCGTCTCGCTGGGCATTGTGAAGCCGCCGCGTGAGGCCGATATCGTCTCGCTGGAGGCCCAGAGCTTTGGCGTGCCTGTCGGCTTTGGCGGGCCCTATTGCGGCGTGATTGCCTGCAAGGAGAAGTTCCTGCGGCAAATGCCCGGACGGCTGGTCGGCGAGACCAAAGATGTCAACGGCAAGCGTGGATTTGTGCTGACGCTGAGCACCCGCGAGCAGCACATCCGCCGCGAAAAGGCGACATCCAACATCTGCACCAACCAGGCGCTGGTTGCCATGATGGTCACCATCTTCATGACGGTCTACGGCAAGCAGGGTCTGCGTGAACTGGCCGAGCAGAACCTGGCCAAGGCCGCGTTCCTTCGCAAGTCGCTGGTGGATGCCGGGGCGGAGGTCCTCTTTGAAGGTTCGCCGCGCTTTCACGAGTACGTTGCGGATTTCGGCGTCCCTGCCGCACAGGTCAATGCCGAGCTGCTGGCGAAGAACATCATCGGCGGGCTGGAGCTGAAGAAGTGGTACCCGGAGTTGGGGGAGAATGCCTCGCTCTGGTGCGCCACTGAGCTAACAACACGGGCTCAGATGGAAGCTGCTGCGGCCGTTGTAGCGAGTCTTGTTCCCGAGGCGAAGCAGGAGCTTGTGGGAGCGCGGTAAAGCTTCAGAACACAAACGCAACAAGGCTTAGGCGGACGAGACGAGGCGCATTATGACGGATCTTCACAGGTACAACACGACCATTACCTGGACGGGCAACCTGGGTACGGGGACCAGTGGCTACAAGCACTACAGCCGGGATTTCGCGCTGGAGTCCGCGGACAAGGCGCCCATCGCAGGAACGGCCGACCTAAGCTTTCACGGCACGCCGGGACGCTGGAATCCGGAGGAGATGCTGGTTGCGGCGCTTGCTGCCTGCCACAAGCTCAGCTACCTGCACCTCTGCGCGGTGAATGGCGTGATCGTGACAGCGTATGTCGATCGTGCCGAGGGCGTTATGCGCTTTGACTCCGCCACGGGCAGTGGTCATTTCGAGCGGGTCGTTCTGCGTCCCGAGGTCACGGTCAGCCCGGAATCAGACATCAACATCGCCCTGGCGCTGCATGGCAAAGCGCATGAGCTCTGCTTCATCGCGAACTCGGTGAACTTCCCCGTCACCACGGAGCCGAGCATCGTTCACGACGGGGCTGTGCAGGAGTCGGTCGCCAGTGGATATTAGCGCTCTGGAAGGTCAGGAGCTGACCGCTGTGGAGTTTGTGGCGGACTACCTGCGGCTACGTTTTGACGGCCCCATGCTGACGCTCTACGCGTGGCCGCACGTCCTGCTTTCCGACTTTTCCGTGGCCTATGGCGAGCCTGAGTACCGCAACGCGATCTGCGCCCAGATTGGCGAGATGGTGGCTACCGCCAAGCTTGAAGAGCTGAATTCCCTGACCGTGGAGTTTGAGTCCGGGACCGTGCTTGCCGTCAGCCTGCGCGAAGAAGAGGTTGATGGGCCCGAGGCCGGGAGCTACTCCGAAGACGGCAGCGGTGTAGGCGACGAAGAGTTCTAGCTGTTTCTTAGGACTCCAGCATGCTGTAGAAAGGGCGTCCCGTGTGGGACGCCCTTTCCTTTCCTGCCCTCAGCTTAGTAGTGCCGGACGAAGGTATCGCGTGGCAGGCCCGCCCGGCGCGCGTGACG
>CAXTVC010000059.1:6241-18322 GCA_964247615.1 uncultured Acidobacteriaceae bacterium | reverse complement strand
CTTAGTAGTGCCGGACGAAGGTATCGCGTGGCAGGCCCGCCCGGCGCGCGTGACGGTAGACACCCTCGGCAGCTGCTTGGCTACCCATGGAACCACCAAGGCTGACGAAGTACGGTGCATGCCCGGTCGCGGTGAAGACCTGTGGATGCAAGGAGTTGTGGGTACGGCGAAGACGCTGCACCTTGGTCGCTGCCTGTGCCTCGTGGTTGTACGTGAACGCGATCACATACCATCCGGATGACCCCGCGGCATGGGCGGAATCAGCAGCGTCCGATGCCGCGGGACGGGCAACAGGCGCCGGGACAATGCCTGTCTCGGCGGACGAGGGAACCGCGGCCTGCGTCGCCGCACCCGCGCTGGTGGTTACAGGAGCGGTTGGGGTGCTGGCTGCTGGCGTTTCGGCCTTTGTGCCCGCAAAGAAGTGCCACGCCAGAAAGAGGAGCAACAGCGCGGCCACGCCGACGACGGCCCAGAGCACTTTGGAGGGCTCACCCGCCGGCTCCGCCGGATCCTCACGATGCTGGGTGCGCGTCACGATCACGGGTTCAGAGGGATCACTCGGCGTACGAGCGTAGCTGGGTTGCGAGGCAAGGGGCGTATCCGACCCTGTACCCTGGCGCACCCCGGGCGGCACCAGAGGGCGTCGCGGGGTGGCGGCAGTCCCGACCGCCTCTCCAAGATCCGGCGCTGCGGCAGCGGCGGCAATTGGTGCCATAGCTCCGGGCACAACGACTGGCGTGGGCACAGCAGCTGGCTCTGGACGCGACACAGGCTTTGGGGCGAACAACGCCGGGTCCAGCGCAGCACCCAGCTGATCCAGGCTCCAGGAGCCGTCGAGCGCCTTGGGAATGATGCGCTTGAACGGATCGGGCAAGTTATTGTGTGCGGGCAACCACTCCGTTTCGAGCGTCAGGCAGCGCAGCAGCAGCCGGCCGTAGTCGTGCAGATCGCGGCGGCGCAGCTCGGCACAAGCCTCGGGCGTGTTGAACTCGCCATCCGCAACGCACTCGCGCACGCAATCGGAGCGCAGCTTCACCGTCTCACCCACGGCCAGGACATTCACGGGCTCCACATGCTCGTGCACCAGGCCTCGGTCATGCAACGCCTTGAGCGCGGCCAGCACGGCCTTGGCCACCTGCGTTGTCTCGGCCGTCGTCATCGGCCGTTCCTTCAACACATCGGCAAGATTGGCATCGTCCGGCTCCATCAGGGCGAACGTGAGGGCAACGCCTTCCAGCGTGGTCTGCCCAACCTGCTCAATCTCGATGAGGTTGTCCTGGTGGACCTCGGCGACCTGGCGCCAGCGGCGAAGCTGTTCGGCTTCATCAAAATGCGCCTCGGTGAGGCGGATCACTGCGGGGTGACCGTCTTTATCGGCGGTTGCGAAGAAGCCATTACGGCCCTCCGAGCGAAGGAGTTTGCCCAGCGTGTAGTGCTCGGCAATCGTGAGGCCTTCGTATTCGGTCCAAAGATGCATGGGAGTGCGCTCCAGTCGTTCGATTCTGCTTGAGGAGGTCCGGGGGAGCAGCGGCGCGGCGGGTGCGAGGACTCGGCGGGCGCGGAGGGAGGTCCTCCCGGGTGGAGGCAGGTTTGCCTCCTTCTATTGTCACCCAAGCCAGCCGGGACGCAACCTGCTGACTGGCAGTGGGTGCAAAACGTCCGGGGATGAATCAAGACTGATACGAGTCGGTGCCGCCTCTGCGTCGTTTTCGGCAGACAGGTTGCTCACGGCAAGCTGGTCGGCGTCGTCAAACCGCTCCCCTTCCACTCCCCGAAAGGTGGGCCGAATATGAGACCCTGAAGGGGCCATGGCAGACGAAAAGTTCACCGGTACGCCCAAAAAAGCAACAACGCATGTCAATCAGAACGAGAACCTGATCTTCGAGAAGAGCTCACCGGGCAAAAAGGCCTATCGGCTGGACGTCCTCGACGTGCCTTCGGTCGATCCTGCCGCCCTGCTTGGCGAAGCCGTCCGCACGGACGATCTCGGTGTCATGCCGGAGTTAAGCGAGATCGAGATCATCCGCCATTTCACGCGCCTTTCGACCTGGAACTACGCCATCGATCTTGGCATGTACCCGCTGGGCAGCTGCACGATGAAGTACAACCCACGTGTAAACGAGGCCGTGGCCCGCCTGGAGGGCCTTGCCGAGGCGCATCCCTACCAGCCAGAAAGCCTTAGCCAGGGCGCACTCGGCCTGATGAAGCTGCTCAGCGAATGCCTCATCGAGATTACCGGCATGGACGCCATCACGCTGCAGCCCGCGGCCGGTGCGCATGGCGAGTTCACGGGCATCCTGCTGGCCCGCGCTTATCACGAGAGCCAGGGCAATCCGCGTAAGAAGATCATCATCCCAGACTCGGCGCACGGCACCAATCCTGCGACAGCTGCGATATGCGGCTACCAAGTAGCCAACCTGAAATCCAATGCGCTGGGCATGGTCGATCTGGCTGAGCTGGAGAAGCTGGTCGATGACGACGTAGCCGCGTTGATGTTGACCAACCCGTCCACCATCGGGGTCTTTGAGTCGGACATTCACAAGATCGCCGACATCCTGCATGCCAAGGGCGCGCTGCTCTACATGGACGGCGCGAACATGAACGCACTGGTTGGCAAGACGCGTCCCGGGGACTTCGGCGTCGACGTCATGCACCTGAACCTGCACAAGACCTTCTCCACCCCGCACGGTGGCGGTGGTCCAGGCTCCGGGCCGGTAGCCTGCAAGAAGATTCTGGAGCCTTTCCTGCCTACGCCGGTGATCACCACGAAGGCTGACGGCACGCTCGGCTTCGACTACAACCGGCCGCAGACGGTGGGCCGCGTCAAGGCCTGGTATGGCAACTACGGCATGTTCATCCGCGCGCTCGCATACATTCTCGCCAACGGCCCGGACGGTCTGCGCCAGACCACCGAAGACGCCGTGCTGAACGCAAACTACCTCCGCAAGAAGCTGGAAGGCACTTTCGAGCTGCCATTCAAATCGCCCTCCATGCATGAGGTCGTGTTTTCCGACAGGCTACAGGCCAAGAATGGCGTCAAGACCGGTGACATGGGCAAGCGGCTCATCGATTATGGCTTCCATGCCTACACGGTGAGCTTCCCCCTGGTCGTGCAGGGCGCGATGATGATCGAGCCGACGGAGAGCGAGAGCAAGGAAGAGCTCGATCTGCTGGTTGATGCGCTGGAGCAGATTGCGCGCGAAGCCGAAGAGAACCCCGAACTCGTCACAACAGCCCCGCACACGACACGGCTGCAACGGCTGGATGAGACTACGGCCGCGCGCAAGCCGATCCTGCGCTGGAAGGCGCCACCGGCCAGCACGCCTGTGCAGACGGACACCGCTGCCAAGGAGTGGTAGCTCGGCGTGAACACGGATGAGCTAAACAGCCTCGGCAAACAGGCACTGCATGCAGCTTTTCGGGTGCACACAGTGCTTGGCCCGGGTCTGCTGGAAAGTGCCTACACGGCATGCCTCGTGCATGAATTGCGAAAAGCTGGCCTGTTTGCAGAGACCGAAGTCCCGATCCCTTTGGTATATGAGGGTGTGAAGCTCTCCGATGTGGGCTATCGAGCTGACATACTTTTGGCCGGCGCCCTCATCATCGAGGTCAAAGCGATTGAAGTTATCGCGCCAGTTCACCTGGCTCAATTGATCTCCTACTTGAAGCTCTCTCAGCGAAAGCTAGGATTTCTATTGAACTTCAACGTCGAGCACATGAAAGACGGCATCTACCGTCGGGTTCACGGTTTCGGTCGGGACTAAAAAGCGCTCACGCGAAGGTCGCAACGGTTGCGCAAAGGTCGCTTTCTTTCTTTGCGCCCATAGCGAAACCTCCGCGACCTCCGCGTGAGCGCTTCTCCGTTACTTAGCCGAAACCGCAACCCACTCATCCACCTTGTCCCACCGAACATGCAACTGTGTCTTGTCGCCGCCCGTCTTCTCAAAGGAGATGCTCATCAGCTCCTGCGGTGAAGAGAGCGTTTCCGCATGCATCGGTGTGCGGCCGAGATCCTTTGCTTCGTGGTACTCCGTGCCCCACTGCCCTGTCTCCTTGCTGACGATCAACTGCCACGGGGTTCCCGGGGCCGCAGGCAGCGTGTACAGCGTGTACTCGCCGGCAGGCACATGCAGCGTGCCGATGGTCAGATCCGTGCTCGTCTTGAAGCTGGTGGCAGGATTGGCCCCCGTACGCCACACCTTGCCATAGGGCACCAGATCGCCCATGATCGTGCGGCAACGGATAGACGGGGCGTTGTACTTGACGGCAATCTCCTTGCCCGCCAGGTTCACGTGCGCCGTGGCCTCCGGAGAAGCGAGAGGCTTGCCCGCATCTGCCTGGCCGTGATCCATTACGGGAGCAGAAGGACAAGACGGCGGCGTTGCGTGGGCGGGAAGCAGGCCGATCAGCGAAAGCAGGAGGGCGGCAGGGAGGGTTCTGTGCATAGAGGGCATGGCCACCCCATGCTACCCTAAAGGTGTTCCCTTCCCCCAAGGGCGCCCGTAGCTCAGCTGGATAGAGCAACAGCCTCCGAAGCTGTAGGTCAGACGTTCGAATCGTCTCGGGCGCACCATCCCCCCGACAATCAGAAGCCCTTATCCCCAGGCATCTACGGTGACGAAGCGAATGCCTTCGCGCGCGGCATTCCCCAGCAACGCCTCTGTGGCCTGTACGGTCGGCGTGCGATCAAAGCCCTGCTGCTCGTCGAAACCATCGTGCAGCAGGATGTTTGCTCCGCGCCCCTTCGCACGCGCCCGGGTCAGCCCGGGGGCGATCCGGGCAAGGATGCCTTCCACGCCATGGGGCTCCCAATCATCGCCCTGCACGTTCCACTGCACAGGGGTGATCCCCTCCGCGCGCAGAAAGCGCAGGATGCCGGGACGCCGAGCCCCGAAAGGAGCGCGGAAATAGCGCACCGGGGCACCGATCGTGTCCTCCAGCAGCGCATTGCAGTCCAGCACCTCACGGCGCACGTCGCGCATCGGCTTGTTCGCCAAGAATGGGTGCGACATCGTGTGGTTGCCGACGAGATGGCCGGCTGCATGCACCCTGCGGACCAACTCGGGCTGCTCGCGGACGAACTTGCCGACCATGAAGAAGGTGGCACGCGCTCGGTGGCGGGCCAGCACGTCAAGAAGCTCCGGTGTGGACTTAGGATTGGGGCCGTCGTCGTAGGTCAGCGCCCACTCATCGGGATCGCGGCCTGAGACGAGGGTCCGGCCGAAGAGCTGCGACTCCGGCTGCAGGCCCGAGCGAATGACACCCGAGAGGAGGGCAGTGATCGTCACGCCGGTCGCGGTGTGGAGGGCAATGCGAGTAGATTTAGTCATCGAAACGCGGGTCTCTAGCTGGCCTGTTTCAAGAGCGCCAGCACCTCTTCCGCATGGCCCTGCGGCTTGACGTTGGAGAAGGTGTGCAGCAGGCGTCCGTCGGAGCCGATGACATAGGTTGTGCGCTCGACGCCTGTAACAGGCTTGCCGTACATGGTCTTTGCCTTGAGCAGGTCGAACCGCTTGATGAGGTCCTGCTCCTTGTCCGCAAGCAGCGTGTACGGGAGTTCGAACTTGTCCTTGAACTTCTTCTGCGCTTTGGGGGTGTCTCGCGAGATGCCGAGCACGACCGCGCCGGCGGCCTCCAGCTGGGCAAACTGGTCGCGAAACCCACACGCTTCCACGGTGCAGCCAGGGGTGTCGGCCTTGGGAAAGAAGAACAGAACCACGGGCTTGCCAAGAAAGCTGGAAAGTGTCATGGGCAGGCCGTCCTGATCGGGCAGGGTAAAGTCTTCAACGAGTTCACCGACTTGGGGTGCGGGCATATGGCGGGGCGTCCTCTTCCGTTTTCGCTTTGTTTAGAGTAGCGCGAGCCCCCTTTGCGCACGGTACACTGGCCGACCATGGACACCCCTCCTGACGCCAGCCGCTCCCTTCCCGTGCTGCACACCGAACGGCTGATCCTGCGAGCTCATACCCTCGCCGACGTGCCTGCAATGACCGCCATGTGGGCCGACCCGCAGGTGACGCGCTACCTGGGCAGCGCGCCCCAGTCTTCGCAGGACACCTGGATGCGCTATCTGCGCTATGCCGGCCACTGGAGCGTGCTTGGCTTCGGCTACTGGGCGGTGGAAGAAAAGGCATCCGGCAACTTCGTCGGGGAGGCAGGCTTTGCGGACTATCACCGCATCACCGAGCCGCCCACGGAACTCGGCCCGGAGATTGGCTGGGTACTGGCAGCCTCGGTGCACGGCAAAGGCTATGCTACGGAAGCAGCCACGGCGATCCTGGGATGGGGCCGGCAGCAGTTTGGCAGCCAGAGATCCGTGCGCTGCCTGATAGAACAGGGCCACACAGCATCGCGCCATGTGGCCCTGAAATGTGGTCTTCGTGACCACAGCACCGTGGTATACCGAGGCAAACCGGCCTGGATTCTGGAAGCCGTCGGAGAGAAGCTCACCCAGCAGGCCCGCTGATTACGCCAGCACCGGCTGATGCACCTCGTCCGAGACCTCCTGGTCCGTGGACGCTACAGAGCTGGCCTGCGGGAAATAGGAGTTCGCCACATACTGGCCCAGCATGCGATGCGTGTTGAAGAACGTGCCATTCATCGCGATGCAGTGCTGCCGCATGCGCGACCAGACCTTCGGGTTCGCAAACATGGGACCAACGGAGTTCTCCAGCTTGCTGTACAGCGCTTCGGCCTCGAGGGCCTCGTCGTTGAAGTCTTCTACGGCCCAACCGGTGATGTTCTCCGCGCAGCCTTCGATCCACCAGCCATCCAGCACGCTGAGGCTCGGTACGCCGTTCAAAGCCGCCTTCATGCCGCTGGTACCGGAGGCCTCATAGGGGCGCAATGGTGTGTTCAGCCACACGTCCACGCCGCCGGTAAGCTGTTCGCCGAGCTCCCAGTCGTAGTTCTCGAGGTACAGGATGCGCAGCTTCGAATCATTCAGGCGACCGGCTGCGGAGAAGACATCGCGGATCAGCGCCTTGCCGGCGTTGTCGGCAGGGTGTGCCTTGCCGGCGTAAAGGATCTGCAGACCACCCAGCTTCTCTGCGATCGCATGCAGCCGCTCCGGGTTGGCAAACAACAGGCTGGCACGCTTATAGGTCGCTACACGGCGTGCAAAGCCAAGCGTCAGTACGTTCGGGTCCAGAGCGACGCCCGTACGCTCCTTTACGGTCGCAAACAGGCGCGCCTGGCCCTTCTTGTGCGTCTCCTCGATCACCGCGGGCTCAATGCCGTAGGCGTTGCGGAAGTACTGGTTATCGTGCCGCCATGCAGGCATCTCCTTGTCGAAGAGCTCCTGAAATGCGGGCGAAACCCAGGTGGCCGCATGGACGCCGTTGGTGATGGAGTGAATCGTGTACTCGGGGAACATGCCCTGCGAGACCTTGCCGTGCTGCAGAGCCACGCCGTTCACATAGCGGCTGAAGCGCAGCGCCAGGTAGGTCATGTTGAGCAGGCCGTTGTGGAAGGCCCCAAAACGCTCAATTGCCGAGGCGCGCTCGTGCCCGAGCACACGGTAGGTGTGATCCAGCCCGAACTGGTCATGCCCGGCAGGGACCGGCGTATGCGTGGTGAACACGCAGTGTTCGCGGACGTAGCTGGCGTCTGCCTCGGTGGCATCCCGCAGGGGAACGCCCTTGAGGTGCTCTTCCATCAGGCCGATCGTCAGCAGCGCGGCATGGCCCTCGTTCATGTGGTGAACCTGCGGACGACATCCCAGCGCATGCACCAGGTGAATGCCGCCCAGACCGAGTACTGCCTCCTGGCAGAGGCGGTAGTAGTTGTCCCCGCCATACAGGTGGTCGGTCAGCTTGCGATCCCAGGGGTCGTTGCCTTCGACGTCGGTGTCGAGCAGATACACGGGCAGGATATGGCCGGTGACGCCGACCACATCGAAGCGCCAGGCGCGGATCGTCACGTCGCGACCCTGAAGCGAGATGGTCACGGTCGTGCCCGCTTCGGGAAGGGTCTCCTCCGGCAGCCAGGGCACGTCGGACTCAGTCTGCTGGCCGTTGCCGTCGAGGTGCTGGCGGAAGTAGCCGCAGCGGTGCGCCAGGGATACGGCGATCATGGGAGCGCCGGTATCGGCGGCGGAGCGCAACGTATCGCCCGCCAGCATGCCAAGCCCGCCGGAGTAGGTCGGCAGGCTCTTGCTGAGGGCAATCTCCATGGAGAAGTACGCAATGGTGCGTTCGGAGAGGTCGATCGAAGGGACCGTAGTGCTGGAGGGGCGGGGGAGAGCCATGCGGGGAGTTCCTTGTGCGACGACGTGTCCTGATCGCCGGGGGGTGGTCTTTCCTCAAACAATGCCGCCGGCAGCCCGGTCTGGCAATGTGCGAATCTCTGAGACTTCGGTGTCTTCTCCCACGGATTTTACCAAATCATGAAATACGCAAGCGAATTTGTCGATGCAAAGTGACACCGTAATGGACACTAAACTGCCAGTCGCGTGACGTCACTTGATCTTTCGAGGTATAGCGTGCTTAGCACTTACACGCTCTTGAAACCAATCTTCATGGCCAGCCCAAGCACCAGGGCCAGCAGCAGGGCCAGCGTCGTGAGCCCACCCGCGCCGCGCAGGCGTTTGCGGGCTGCTTCCACCGCCAGAATGATCACGTACACAAGCAGCGTCAGCAACAGACCATCCAGCACATACACACGGCCCGGCGCGGTCTGCACCTGCCAGTACAGCGAGCTGAAGGTGGGAAGCGCTGGAAGAAAGGCGCCCGCCGTCATCAGAAACAAGAACAACAGCGTTTGCAGCACCACGAGGATGGCTTTCTTGAACACAAGGAACAGTTCCCTTCTGCGGTGACGGTGTGGAGAGTGTAGCGCCGGCCCGGGAACCTGTGCACCCGACGGCTTGTTGCGAAGCGTGGTTCCGGCAGGTCAAACCTTAGGTCCTCTAGGGCGCAGTGGCCTCGAAAGCAGCAAGGCGACGCTCCAGCTCCCACTGCAGCTGCGCGCGTCGGTTGACCTGCAGGAACGCTGCGCAGCCAGCGTTCGGCTGGCTGCTGGCCGTGACCGAGCCAGCGCACGCCGTCACCGGGTGGGCAAAGTCATCCGGCGCAGACCACAGGCTCGCGCCCGGCAGAAAGCTGTGCTCGAGCGATGTGCGCGCAGACCGCTTCAGATCGCTGTAAGTCAGGTTCTGCTCTTCGGCCGCCTTCACATACTCATGCGTTAGATCAATACGGCTGACGCCCTCGTCGTCTGTCGCAAGCGCGACGGGCACACGCGCGGCGCGGTACGCCGCCAGTGGATGATCGGTGCGCGCCTGCCCCAGGATGACGTCGTTGGAGGTGAGGTTCACCTCGACCATGACGTGCTTGTCGGCCATCTCCCGCAGCAGGCCGTTCGGGTCGTCCTCGTAGAGCACATCCATGCCATGCCCGATGCGCTCGGCATGGCCCAGCTCGATCGCCTCTCGGATATGGAAGCGCAGGCCATCCGGCGGCACCATGCCGAAGGCAAGCTCGCCGGCATGCAGCGAGATACGCACCTTCGGGTACACCGAATGCAGGTAGTCGAGCATGAGCATCTGCAGGTGGTAGTCCTGCATGCTGATGCGGCCGTCTTCGGGCATCACGAAGTTGATGCCCACCACGAGCGGGTTCCCGGAGTCGATCTCGGCCTGGGCAACCTCAAAGCCGAGCAATGTCTGCGCAAACACCTGCTGCGGCGGAAAGCCGCGCAGGACCTGGTAAAGGAAGCGGATCTGTACGGAGCAAGGTGTGCTAACAAACTTGTCACTGTATTTCACAGGGGCTGGGTCTTGCTTGCGCAGACCTTGACCCGCTTTATGATCCAGAGCTGCGGCTTCTTCAGCACACGCCTCGACCATTCCCCTTTTCGCGACCGCGTCGGCAAACTCCTTACGATCGGTAGAGACCTCATCGCGCAGGCCTGCAGCCAGCAGTTGCTCGCGAAGCTTGCCGAAAGACTGCATGTGGGTGTCGTGATCGAGATCGTAGCTCCAGCCCAGCTTGTACCCCAACGCGGCCGCCTTGCCAAAGCTCGGCGTGTCCATGATCTCCAGGTACTGCTCATTCTGCCCTGCGGCCCGCGTCGCCACCTCATCCAGCCACTCGCCGGTATACGCCTTCAATCCCCCAAACCGATCAAACGTGGCGAAGAACTGATCGTGCCCGTTGATTCCCTCCGTTGGCACAAACGCCCGCATGCTGAAGCTGTCGATCAGGTCGTCATAGAGCGCCTGGCGCTTCAGCGCATCGGCGGCGGGGACCTGCCCTTCGGCGCATTCGTTGGGCCGATCGTGCTGCGGTTTTACCAGACGTACGCCATTCTGCCCTTCCGGCACCGCTGGCTTGCCGCCATCGACCGGGGCCACACACAGGCCCTCGCGTGCGGCCTCCGCAATGAAGGTCTCCGCATAGATCGCGCCGGACAGATGCATATGAAGATCGCCGCCCTTCGGAAACGGCTTCAGAAAGGCATACAGCTCAGGCGCCCCGAGCGCCTTGGCCGCATTGAACGCCCGCGTTGCACGGCCTTCGCCGGGGGTCATCGCGGGGGCGTGTGCGGTGTTCTTGTCCCCGCGCACCACGGGCGGCCGCCGCACCTGCAGGGGGGAACCCGGTACGGCAGCCGCGGTCTGCAGCAGCAGCCCCAGCATGGACACGGCAACGCGAAAAAGCATGGAACACCCTCAAATGGGAATGGATCGACAGAACTGGCAGGATCGCTACGGAAAGCATACTGCCGGCGCGAGCCACGCTTGGGCGTTGAGGGGGCAGGGCGCGGCGCAAGCCACGTTTGTTGGCCGCGCATTTCACCGTGAGACCGCGGCGTGTTTGCGTTGCGGCGCTGGGTTGCTATACTGAGCGAGTCGTTTTGAAGGCCCCTGCCCTTCAAGGTGCAGTGGGGCCAAAACCCTCCTCATCCGAAAAGGCAGGCGTGCAAGAAACGCGGATCGGGGCATGACTCACGGGTCTGCCGGATCTTCTTCCCACACAGGGAAGGCCAGATAGCTCAGTGGTAGAGCGCGGCCCTGAAAAGGCCGGCGTCGGCGGTTCGATCCCGTCTCTGGCCACCACTCTTGAACTTGTATAGCAACGCTGGTCAGGGAGCTTAGGTTCCTTTGGCTTTGGGCCGCTACACCGAGAACGGTGTGGCGTACTCCAGCTCCGCGTCGAGCCGCGCGTTGCCCTCGAGCGCCTCGCCGCTATCATGCTCGCTGACGGGATCGAAGGTGAAGCGTTCCGGCCGGTGCCACCAGCCCTCCCCGGCTATGTCCACCGGCTCCCCTGCGGCGATGCGCCGTACAGCGTCCGCCAGGGCCGTGGGAGCGAGCTGGCCGCTGCGCACGTCAAAGATGCCAGGCTCATAGACACCCCTGTCGCTGGTCACAAGGCTGCACCAATCCCAGGACCCTAACAGGGACCAGACCGTTACCGCAGCCACGTCGACACCCGCTTGCCGAGCCTGCCATGCTTCAGCCCATACCTCGGCCAGCCAGCGAACGGGGTCCCCATCGTAACCGCCCCCCAGGTGGCACTCGGTGATGGCGACAGGGATGCCGTAACGCTCCCACGCGTCAGTCAGCATGGCGCCCGCCCCATGGATACCGTCCCTCCGAATCCGCACCGCTTCGATGTCTACAAGCGGCTCGTTCCCTGTGTCCCCACCTTCCATCCAGTCCGGGTACTTCCACACCTGGTGATCGAGAAACCGGTCGCTGGTCAGGTAGTAGTTCAGGCCCAGCACGTCCGGGGGACAGGGATTGTCAAGAAACCAGAGAATCTCGTCTTCCGCAATCCCGTTTTCCGTGAGAAATGAGAATAGGGCATGGCCACGATCGACCCGGCCGCAGAGCAGATCAAGCCCGATCCAGCGGCGCGCCTCGCGCTCGGCGCAGAGAGCCTGCAGGGGCTCAGTGGACCACGTTTTGCCGCCATCCTCGGTGGAGATGAACTGTGCATCCGGCCGCACCGACCGTATCGCCTTCATGCTCAGCACCGTCGCCTTGATCTGGTTCACCAGGGCGCGCGCATAGCCTGCAAAGCTGCGGTGATGCGGGTACCAGTGGCCATACAGCGCGCTGAACCGAGCCGTCGT
>CAXTVC010000059.1:0-6141 GCA_964247615.1 uncultured Acidobacteriaceae bacterium | reverse complement strand
AGCTGCGGTGATGCGGGTACCAGTGGCCATACAGCGCGCTGAACCGAGCCGTCGTCTGCGGCTCATTGACCGGCGTAAAACAGCGTAGATGAGGAAAGCGCGTGGCCAGCTGGAGCGCATAGGCGGCCAGCTTCTCCGGGAACTGGGGGTCGAGCAGGTCAGTGCCTGCGGGGCCGCTGCCGTGGTGGATGAGGCCGGCGATTGGCTCGATGCCCAGCCTCTGCATCTCCGCCAGGGGCGCCGCAAAGACCTCCAGCGTGCCTGCCTTGCAGAAGCGCTCCCATGGAAGCCCATAGCGCAGCGTCTTGAACCCCAGCGCCGCAATCTGGGCAAAATCACCAAGCCGGTCAAGGTGACCGCAGCGCTCCATCTGATCCATCCAACGATCACCGACGCGGTTGACCGTGCACTCCAGGCCACCCCAGAGCTGGATCTCGATTTTCTTTGCCAAAGGCTCCCCCATGACACTAAGGACACTCACGCACCCAGGCGCAGAGCATACGACTTAGCTGTCAGCCAACCCTCGTTTGGATGAGCAAAGGGGAGAGCGCGACTGCTTTTCTACGTCGAACTAGCCGAATCATTCGCAAACGCGAGCAGAAACACCAGGGGCGCGTTCCAGTTGATCGCGATCTCGTTCAGCGAATACGCGCCGGTGTCGTCCAGCCACATGCGCATCGGCGGCCCCTTGGGCAGGGCATCGGCGATCTTGTCTCCGCCACGGCGATTGGGACCACCGGACAACAGCCCGGGCCAGGGATCGACAAGATTGTCGGCCGCGCTGGGCCGGTGGTGCGGATGCATAAAGGGTCGTGTGCCCACCTGCGTCACCCAGGACACGCCAAAGCAGTTCCGGCCCAGCATGTAGTGCAGATTGGCCAGGGAGGCACTCTGGGCCTCAGTATCCGGTTCGAAATGGTGCGCCACCGCCAGTAGCAGAGACTGATTGCCGGCCACCCCATTCGAGCCCCAGACGTAGTCTGCTGCCGCCAGCGTGGAACCATAGCCGTTCGCCCGACCTTGCCCGATCAGCTGCTGCGCTGCCTCACGGGTCTTTTGCCGGATAACATCCTTGAGCTTTTCATTCTTGCTCCTGGAGGCCAGCACGTAGGTCCAGCAGGCCATCGCGCCCACGTTGCTGAACGACGGCGCTTCGATCTTCAGGTCGTTGAGGCTGGCGGGCAGCCCGGCACGAAATGCCCCCTCGAACTGCGCCTCGCCAGTGGTGCGCCAAAGCTCCGCCGAAGCCCACAGCACCTCGTCGGCAACATGCGGGTCTCCGTACTCCCCCGTAGCCACCCCCGACGGGTTCTTGAAGACGATGCCGGGGTTCGCCGTGGCCCAGCCCCAGGCCTTGCGCGCCGCCGTGAGGAACTGATCTGCCAGGCCCTTGTTAAAAGGCGCATAGCAACGCGCCGCGATGGCCATCACAGCTGCAAGATCGGCCGTAGCCGCCGTGCTCTTATACGGTGCGGAGCCGGTACCGATGATGTTGCTCGGAAGGTGGTCATCCTGGGGCAGGATGAACGCGCAGAACCGGTCGCTGGTCTGCTTATGGAATACGCCCCCATCGGGCTCCTGCAGCTGCAGCATCCAGTTCAGGTTCCAGAGGATTTCCTCAAGATAGTCGGGCAGATTTCCATGCTGTTTCGGGACGCCGAGGCTCAGCCCCCGCAGCGCCTGCGGATAGAGCTCCCAGGCCCATAGCAAGGTCCCGCAGGTGATGCCGGAGTTGACGATGTAGCGGCCGTAGTCACCGGCATCGTGCCATCCCCCGTGGTTTGGCAGCCCGCCATGCCTGCCCGAGCTGGCGCCATAGGCTCCTGTGGCGTGACAGGCCGGGTGCCGGTAGCCGTTGCCAAGGTCCACAGCGCAGCCGCAGCGCTGGCCCGTAAAGCCGCGCATCGCGGAACGCAGGACGTCGGCGTAGACGTGATCGCCGACCACGAAAGTACCTGTTCCCTGCCCACCGAACTCGATCCGGTAGGCTCCCGCCTGCTGCAAGGTGGAAAAATCCGCTTCCTGCAGCCGATCCCCCGAGGCGGCGTCTATCGAGGGTGCACCCAGCGCGCCTTCGAATACGACCTTATTGTCAGCGGCAGTACGGACACGAAAATTGCTTTGTCCCGGAGCCGCGCCGCGGACACTGGCGACTTTTCGATCACGGAGACGATAGCCAACCTGGTTGAAAAAGGCGTCCGGCCCGTCAGTAGTCTTGAAGGCCTGTGCCTCGGCAGCGGCACCCAGAAGTTTGGAGGAGCTGAGCTGGGCCCCCGCGGCCAGGGTCAAAGATTTCAGAAGACTCCGTCGAAGCATGCGCCATCATACGGCGCGGCACCAGACTCCTGGCCACAAGCAGGACTGGCCTGGTCGCTATACAGGGCGCCCAGGCTTACCACTCAGGATGACGCGCCGCGCCAAAGAAGGCGTGGTTTGTGATCTGGCGGTTCTCTGATTTGTCGAAGGGGGTGTTTGGTGGACCTGATCGGGATCGAACCGATGACCTCTTCCATGCCATGGAAGCGCGCTCCCAGCTGCGCCACAGGCCCACTCTTTGAGGACTTCTCATTCTCCCGCGAGTGGGGGGCTCAAGTCAAACGTGAGTGGGCACAAAGCGATAGCAGCCGGTGTCTATAGCTTCAGAGTGAGCGAGCACTCGGCCGCCGGCGGCGCAGTTTCCTGCTCGTTCTTTGTCGCAATTTAAACGCGAAAACGGCACTTCAAACAGCTTTTAAGTGCTTGATCCGCATTTACTGGACAGCGCAACGTCCAAAGCCCTACTGTAATCGTCAATCCGTGGCAAGTACCGCGGGCCATTCCCCGGGAGTGAGGTGCGATGAGCGATCTGGCGAGTGCACTAGCGATTGGAGCCGAGGAGCAGACCCTCGTGTGCGAGCTGAAAGCCGGATCCGAGGCCGCGTTTGCGCAGCTCATCGCCCAGTTCAGCCGCCCGCTCTACTCCCTCATCGCCCGAAGCCTACGCGATCCGGCGGACGCTGCTGATGTGACCCAGGAAGTCTTTGTGAAGGTCTTCCGCAACATTCATAGCTTTCACGGCGAAGCCAGCCTGCGTACCTGGATTTACCGTATTGCGGTGCATGAGGCCTCCAACCAGCGGCGCTGGTGGTGCCGGCACAAGCAGCAGGAACTGACCCTGGATGACGCGCGAGAGAACGAGGATGGCGAAACGATCTCCCTGGCCGATATGCTGGCCGCCGGCGATGCCTCCCCTTTCGACAACGTAGTCCGCGCGCAGCTCAAAGAGCGCGTTGAAGCCGCCTTGCAGCAGATTCCGGAGGTCTTTCGTACCGCCGTGGTGCTGCGCGAGATTGAGGGCTTTGCCTACGAGGAAATAGCCGAGATCCTGGAGACCAACGTGGGTACCGTGAAGAGCCGGCTCATGCGGGGACGGGCCGCTTTGCGCGAGGCGCTGCGTGTGGGCCAGCCTGTTGGCACGATCCACAGCAATAAAGCGGAACCGAAGACCCGCAAGCCGCGTACTGACATCAGACCGAAGGAAGGTCAGGTGGCGTCGTGAGCTGTTTCGAAGAGCTGGTCATTGCGGAAGACGAGTTGACCGAGGGGTGTCAGCAGACCCGGTTGGCTTTTTCGGCGTATTTGGACGGCGCCTTGGATGGCCGCACCATGGCCCAGCTTGCTGCCCATCTTCGCGAATGTGGAGGCTGCGAAGCGGAGTTTACCGCGTGGCGATCCATGCAAAGTGCCCTGAGCGTACTCGGACCGGCGCAAGCACCGGCTAACCTGCAGGCCCATTTGCACGATATGCTGGCCAGCGAGCTCGTTACGGGACGCTATCTCTCCCCCGTTCGTCGCTTTCAGGCCTTTTTCAGCCGGACGCTGGCACCTGCAGGGTTGCGATTCGGTGCGGGCCTCGCCGCAACACTGGTCATTCTCGGTAGCGCCGCCAGCATTCTCAGTGCGGCCATGCCCGTGCAGGCCAACGATGATCGCATGGCGCACATGACTGCACCGAAGTACCTGTATTCCCAGAAGGCGCCCGAGCCTATCGGCACGAACGCGCGTTTCATGACGGTGCTGGTGGACGCCAAAGTAGATGCAAAAGGTCGGGTCTACGACTTCGACCTGATTGACGGCCCCAAGGACCCGCAGACCCGGCTTTGGATAGAGGCAAACCTGCTGGGAAGCGTCTTCAAGCCGGCCAGCGTTTTCGGTGAGCCGGTTCCTGGGCACACTGTGCTCATGTACACAGCCGTTTCTGCCCGGAGCTAGTTTCCCGCTGCGGGCGCCGCAGTAGGCCGTGGACGGCGCACTGCCGCTTGCGAGGCGTACTCGGAGTTGCCTAGACTATCGGCGTGCCCCTGAAGACTGTTTCCGTCCCGCGTACTCTCCTGAAACTGACCACCGTCTCGCTGTGTGCCCTGTTGGCCTGCGTTCCCCCCCTCCATGCGCAGAGTTCCTCTTCGTCGCAACCCCAGGGCGAGCGGGCGGGGGAGACGCAGAACCCGGCAGCGCGTCCAAGAGCGGCCCAGATCGAGCAGGGCGGAGCCGCCGTCACGCTGGAGTACAACGAGCCGCTGTTTGAGCTCGCGGCAGCCCTGAACGTGTGCGGGTATGACGCAGATCTGGCGAACTCCGCCAAGGTGCGAGGCGAGGTACGGACCGACTTGAATCAGGCTCTCGCCGCCAGCGAGGCAGCCCGGGCAAGCCGCGACGCCCTGTGCGGCTACCTGCTGCAGCACAAACTCACAGATTCAGCGCAGAACGTGGGGCAGTACATCTCGCTGGCGCTCTATCTTTCCCCGCCGCCGGAGCTGACGCCCAACGTGGACGAGACGCAGCTGCCACCCCAGGCAGCCGCCGTCGTCAACGTGCTGCCCCTGCTGCGTACCTTTGCGGAAGCCACCGAGCTGCACCCCATCTTCGTACGGCACCGGCCGGAGTACGAGGCGCTGGCCGCGCGCGTCCATGACCCGATGACGCAGATGCTGCTGAGCACGAACATCTACTTGCACCAGCCGGTATCGAGCTACGATGGACGCCGCTTTCTCGTGCTGCTGGAGCCGATGCTCTCCCCTGCCGTAACCAATGCCCGCATCTACGGCTCGGATTACATCGTGGTGATGTCCCCGGATAACACCCCGACGGCGGTGCCGGTGCGCATCGACGACATCCGGCATATTTACCTGCACTACGTAATTGAGCCGTTTGTGTACAGCCGCGGCTCGGCGATGCAGCGGATTCAGCCGTTGCTGCGCGGTGTCGCCGACGCACCGATTCCCTACGAGGACAAGAGTGATGTGGAGGCGCTGCTGACTGAATGCCTGATCAAGGCCGTGGAGGCGCACCTGTACAAAACCACGGAGCCCCCGCCGCTGAAGGCAGCGAACAAGTCTCACGCCGAGATGGATCGTTACGAGCAGGCCAAAGCAAACTACGACCGCGAAACAGCGGCCGCGCAGCAAGTGGTGGTGGTGCGCAGTGAACGCGCGGGATGGGTGCTGACCGGGTATTTTTACGGGGCACTGGCCCAGATGGATCGCAAGGGTGATGGCCTGCGTGACGAGATCGCGCCGATGATCTACGGCCTGGATGTTGAGGGTGAGCGCAAGCGTGCGTCAGAGATCGCCTTTGTGCCGGAGACTGGCCGCGACCCGCTGGGCCGCACGATGCCGGCCAGGCAACGTGCCCCTGAAGGCATCGACCTGGCCGAGGCCGCGCTGATGAAGGGCAATATCCCGGATGCGGCCGGTCTGGCCGAAAAAGAAATGGCCGAACCGGGTGGCGACCATGGCCGCGCCCAGTACGTGCTGGCGCGCATCGACCTGATGCAGGGCCAGCCGGACAGGGCCATGCAGGGCTTCCAGAGCACGCTGAAGCTGAGCCAGGACCCACGCACGGTGGCCTGGAGCCACATCTATCTCGGCCGGCTGTACGACAACGCCAGCCCTCCGGATCGCGAGCACGCCGTAACCGAGTACCAGGCAGCGCTGGCCGCCCGCGACGCCCGTCCCGATACCCGTTTGGCCGCAGAGAACGGGATTAAAGCGCCGTTTGCGCTGCCCCGGCGAGAGCAGCCCAAGCCGAAGGATGATGACGCGGCGTTCGACCCGACGGGTAAAGCTCAGAAGGAAGCATACAAGCCGGCGAAGCCGCAATAAG
>CAXTVC010000058.1:0-20651 GCA_964247615.1 uncultured Acidobacteriaceae bacterium | reverse complement strand
GCGGTTGTTTCATGCCCTGCGAGGAGCACGGTCACGCACTCGTCGCGCACCTGCGCATCGCTCATGCGCGCCTCGGCTCCGGAGCCCTCCTCTGTATCCACCGAGGCCAGCAACATGCTCAGCAGATCGCCACGATCCCCCGGGTCCGCACGCCGCTCCGCGATAACCCCATAAATTACACGGTCCATGTCGGCTTCACCCTGTCGGATTTGCCGCATCGACGGGATCGGCAGCTTCTGCAGCAGGTCAGGAAACGGCAGAAACGCCAGCGGCAGGAAGTTCTGAAATGCATCTACGGCTGACGCAATGGCAGGCAAGTCTTCTTCAAACTCCATGCTGAACAGCGTGCGGCCGACGATGCGCAGCGCCAGCAGCAGCATGTCTTCATGCAGGTCACGCACCTCGCCGTCGGTCCAGCTCTCCGCGATGCGTTGTGTAGCCTGTGCGATGACCTCGCCGTAGCCATGAAGGCGCGCCCGATGAAACGCCGGGGCAGCCAACCGGCGCTGCCGCATGTGCAGCGGCTCCTCGCTGGTCAGCAAACCCTCGCCCAGAACAGATTTGGAACGTTGCATGACGAGGTTGCGATGGTGATGCCCCGCGTCGCGCACCAGCATCTCGCTGATCAGCTCTGGATGGTTGAACTGCAGCACCTCGCGCCCGAGTGCGCGAAAGCGCACCAGATCCCCGAAGCGCCGCGCGTTGCCCTGCAGGTAATCGACGGCGTTCTCGCGAAACAGCTCGCCGGAGCGCACCCGGGCCGCCAGGCTCGGCCCTGCCGGCACACCGGGCGCGCGCCACTGGATATCCGGTCCTGCAGTTGAGCTCGCCATCCCTTCAGCTTAACGAAGGCTCAGCAGGTGGGGCTTCATGCGGCAGACGATGCGTTTGCGCCAGCCGCACAAAGCTCAGCCGACCTTCTCGCTCAGCTCCATCCAGCGCGCCATCACGACATCATGCTCCGCATTGGCCGATTCGAGATGTGCCAGAGCATCGGTGAGCTTGTCGGCATCCACAACGACCTCAGGCTCACCCAGCTTCTCCTGCGCGGCCTCGAGCTTGGCCTCGGCGGCTGCCATCCTCGCATCGATGCCATCCCACTCGCGCTGCTCCATGTAGGACAGCTTCTTCTTCCCGCCGCTCGCGCCCGGTTGCGTGTTGCTTGCTGCCGGCTCGCCAGCTCGTGCGGAAGAACCGTTAGCTCCAGGCTTCGCACGGGGCTCAGCACCCTCGGCGCGCCAGACCTCCCATTGCGAGTAGTCGGCAAAGAGCTCCGCATCACCACGACCATTCAGCCCGAGCACCAGATTGCTCACGCGATCCAGCAGGTAGCGATCGTGTGTGACCAGCACGAGCGCCCCGGGGAACTCCAGCAAAGCTTCTTCGAGCGTCTCCAGCGTGGGGATGTCGAGATCGTTGGTCGGCTCATCGAGCATCAGCACGTCCGCCGGTTGCAGCATCAGGCGCGCGATCAGAACGCGGGCGCGTTCGCCACCGCTAAGCCGATCGACGGGCTGATTCAGCTGCTCGCTCGTGAACAAAAACTTGGCTGCGTAGCTGGCCACATGGGTCACGCGTCCCTGGTAGACCACTGCATCCGCGTCGGGCGCCAGGGCGCGGCGCAGCGTCAGGCTCGCGTCCAGTTCGCGCATCTGGCTCAGGTAGACCACGCGCAGGCTGGCGGCCCGCTTCACCAGGCCCGAGGTCACGGCGAGCTCGCCCGTCATGGCCCGCAGCAGCGTCGTTTTGCCGGAGCCGTTCGGCCCGCACAGGCCCAAGCGCGCGCCGTTCACGAGCGCGAAGCTGACATCGTTGAGAATGTTTCGCTCACCCAGCGTGATGGTGACGTCTTCCATTTCGATCAGGCGCTTGCTCTGCCGATCGGTTGCGTCAAAAGAGATTCCTGCGTTGGACGTGCGCATGCGGCCGTCTACGTCGGCCAGTTTGGCGATAAGGCCGTGCGCATTGTCGATGCGGGCCTTGGCCTTGGTGGCGCGGGCTTTGGGTCCGCGGCGCAGCCATTCGATCTCCGTCTTGACGCGGTTACGCAGGCCTTCCTGCATTTTCTGCTGCGACTCCATGTACAGCTCGCGCTCTTCAAGAAAGCGCGAGTAGCTGCCCTTCACGCGCAGCAGACCATCAGCATAGGCGCGGCTGAGCTCTACGACTTCATTGGCAACGTTTTCAAGGAAGTAGCGATCGTGCGTGACGACAACCACGGCAAAGTTTGCCGCGCGCAGCACGCCTTCGAGCCATTCAATCCCTTCAAGGTCAAGGTGATTGGTCGGCTCGTCCAGCATGAGGACATCGGGGTTCAGCACCATGGCTTCGGCGATCGACAGCCGTTTGCGCCAGCCGCCGGAGAGGCTCGCGGCCTCGTCATCCATATGCACGCCCTCGGCCGTTGCATCGACGAAACCGGCACGGCCCAGCGTCTCGCGCAGGCGCTGCTCGCGCTCGTCAGAGGCCACCCCGGCGGCCTCCAAAGCCGCCTCGATGACCTGGCGCACGGTGATCTTCGCCGCGAATTCAGAGATTTGGCGGACATAGCCGATGCGCGCGCGTTTGCGCATGGCTAGCTCCCCCGTGTCCGGATCCATCTCTCCGGCGAGCACGGCAAGCAGTGTGGATTTTCCGGCGCCATTCGGGCCAATCAGCCCGATGCGGTCTCCATCATGAACGGCAAACGAAATGTCTTGGAAGAGTGGCACGGCCCCAAAGCGCTTCGAGACGCCCTGAGCATTCAAAATCGGTGGCATACCTCTCTAGTCTAGAGGCTTCGCCGCGCACGCGGTGTTTTCGGCCCGTTCTACGGGTCCAGACGGAAGTCCAGCCGTGCAGTGGTGGCGATTTCGGTGGCCTCGCCATCCACCTGGTAGGGACGGTACCGCCAGCGTCCCACGGCCCGCAGCGCCGCGTCGCGCAGCATTGGAGGCCCGCTCACCACACGCGTTTGGATGACGTCGCCGTCCCGGCCGACAATAGCCTCGACGATCACCTCGCCCTGCACCTGGGCAGCGCTTGCCTGCGCCGGATACGGCGGTGCCGGCGAGGAAACGAGATTAGCCGCCATGATGCCCGCGGAGCCCAGTAGCACTCTGCCCGCTCGCTGGTCACGGCCCAGCGACGCCATTCCGCTGTCCGCCCGGGTATTCAGCACCACCTCGCTCACCTTCGGAGATGCCGCAGCGGAAGCCACCGCGGCGTGCCCTGCAGAGGCCCCGAGCAGCGAGGCTGCGCCAGCTACGGCGAGGTTCGGCGAAGGGCGCGCGGTCGTCATAGGATGGACCGCGTCGTGCGGCGCTCGGGCAAGGTCGTTGGCCGATGTGATGGGGTTCCCGGATGGGAGACGCATCCTGCGGGAGGCTTGCTCAGCCATAAGGGGCCCCGTAGAGCCGCGATACCCTGCCCGTAAAACGTTTTTTTGAGAAGAGACAGGCGGAAGAGGTGCTGGGTCAGGCACCGCAGCGGCAAGTGGGGCCGGGGCTTCACGAGTTTCCGCCCGAAGTGTGCAGCGCCTTTGCAGAAAGACACCAAGCAGGAGCCCCAGCAGAACACCGCAGAGCGTCACACTCCATGTGAAGCTCCAGGTGGGGCGCTCTGGCGCGCGGGAGAGCAGCAGGGCAGGATCAGCGACTGCGGTTCTGGGCAGCGTCTGCACTGGGGAGGGCAGGGTTGGCTCGGCGAGACCGTTGGGAGCGGCTTCGCCCGGGAACTCGTCGTCGGCAGCAAGCGCCAGGGCGCGTGCCAGGCCTGCGTGGGTCTCCGCCCTGCCTCTGCTCGGGCGTTGAACATTTGTGATCGCTGGCGGCGCATAGGCAACCTCGTCTGCCTGCCATAGCTCCTGCGCCGCAACCTCGGCGCTGTCCTTACCAAGGAATTCATGATGCGGGTACGACTCCGAGGTCGGCTCTAGAGACTCCAGGTCACTCTTGCCTGCACGCCGCATCTCGACAACGAAGTTGAAGATCGTGCGCACATCCGCCTCGCACGCCGGATCCCCCGAGAGCTGATCCGCATGCCCCTTACCGACCGTGGCCACCAGCAAGAGCCCGAGCAACTCCAGGTAGCTGATGGCGGGTTCCGCGGCACACACCACGCGAAGCATGGAGGCCAGATCGTCCCGGAAGGCATCGTCAACGGACAGGTGCTGCGCCAGCGCCTGGATCCCGGCGGGTGTGCCGATGGGCAGATTGCCCTGCCCGAGGAAGTCGCTGAGTCCGGAGAGGAAGTCCGCGAAGCGGGTGCCCACCTCATCAACCGCTGAGAACAGAATGGGGGATCGCAAGAGAGAGCCTTTCAGCGGCAGGTGGCCCGCAAGAAAGGAACACCGCAGGAGAGCACAATGTTGCGGTACCCACCTGTTTGGCAGCGGCAATTCCTGCCTGAGGCTGCGGCGTGGGCTCTCTACTCCAGATCGAAGTCCCGAAGCGGCTTGCCCGTCATCGGGCTCTCTTTGGCTTTCTTCAGCGCCTCGGCGAACTTCTTTTCCAACAGGTCGTCCCGCTGCTTCTCCGCCTGCACGCTTTGCGCGAACAGCGAGTCGCGACGCGTCTCCTGCTCCTTCAATGCACGGGCGGCGGCACCAAGGTCCTCAAACGTCTTCTTCCGTGGAGCTGATGTATGCGCGATGACCGACCGCGTGACTGGATCAATCTTGAGGATGCCCCCACAGTCCGGGCAGGTCACTTCAAACGCTTCATCGCTCATTCCCATCGCAGAACCCCTCGCGTAGACATTCTAAAACGCACGCAGCAGGAGCTGAAGCGGGAACGCCGCCTACAGCCAGAGGACTCTATGTCCCGGGCATTCCTGTCCGGCATGGTCCACCAGAAACTGCGGCAGGCCCTCGCCGAACTTCGCCAGAAACCACACGCCCGCGGTCAGCCGTTCCTGCAGATGCTGTTCGGGGAAAAGGTTGAGCGTCAAAACCGTTGCCTGCTTGCGCAGGGCACCGGTACGCTCGGCCTCAAATCGTGCGGCCATACGGCGCAGACGATTCATCTGGTACCGCATCTTGTTTCCACTCACGCCAGCCGCGCGTCCAAGGTCGGGGCTCAGCGACGCCATGTAGGCGATGAGGGCTGACAGCTCGCCATCAAGCGCATTGCCGGCTGCGGCGAGCTTGCGCTTGCCCTCGAGGGGCATGGCCCGTGCGCCCAGCCGCAGCGTCATCTCCTCTGCCGTTTTGGTCTCCAGCACCTGCGGAAATTGCACCTCGTGCCGCGCCATGATCTCGGCGATTGCCGGGTCAACCAGCGTGGCAGAAAGCCGCGGCAGCACTGGCGTTACCCGGCCCAGAATGCGCTCGTAAACCACGCCGGACTGGGCGAAATACGCGATCTCCGCCGGGCCGCCGATGTAGGCCGCCGTCGGCAGAATGGCATCCTGCATCACGGGCCGCAACAGCGCATTGGGGCTCAGGCGCTCCGGCTCATTCGCCAGGATGTCCAGCAGCTCCGCATCGGTGTAAGACCGTGCCCCGGCCCGCCAGCCACCATCCCCTGTACGCCGCAGTGCACGCCGCTCGGGAACGCCACTCTCACCCGTTGCCAGCAGGAAGAGCAGGCTCATGCCACCTGCCACCTTGACCTGGGCATGGTAGCCCGCACGCTCCAGCTCCCCCGAGCGCTCCACAACAGCGGTCTCCAGCTCGTCGGCGCGTTCGATGGCAGCCCGCAACACGCCTGCACCGAGTGCATGGAAGGCCCGTCCTGCAGCATCCATCACAATGAGACCCTGCTCGGCGAAGATGGCTGAGAGCAGGCGTCCGAAGCTGTTTGCGAGTGTTGCGGGGTAGCCGTCCTGATCCGTGTACGCGGCCCGCAGGATCTCGCACACCGGTGCAAAGGCAAGCAGTTCCTCGACGCGCTCCAAAGCGACGTCCAGCTTGCCTCCTACGGGCAATGAACCTACGGGTGCAGGCACTCCTGCCGTGCCCAGCCCAGCCCTGAGTGTCTCGACCTGATCCTTGCCGAGGAGGTGAACCTGATCTACCTCTTCCACATCATGATCTTCGGTCGCCAGCCAGAAAACAGGCACATGCGGTCGGCCGCTGACACGGGTTGCATCCTGTGCCTTGCGGATCGCCGTAGCCGCTTTCAACAGCGTGAGCAGGGGCCCGCCAAACAGGCCGACTTGCTGTCCCGTAACGACGGCGGCGGCTCCCGCGCGCAGCCTTTCAATATTCTCCAGAGCCGCCGTGGCGGCACCTAATTCCTCGGCCTGCGCCTTCAAGGCGTCTGCAAGCCGCTCACGATGTTCCCCGGAGAGCTTTGGCGCCGTGTGCGCCCAGTCCATACGGAACGGATCCGCCGGATACCACTGCCGCAGTTTCGCAATCGTGGACGGGTTTACTGCCTCAGCGTAGTCGCGAAAGAGCGCGGACGTGCCCGGCAACGTCGAGATGGGATAACACTCCGCCTGCATACGTCTCCGCTCTGTCTCCTGGGATTGCTTCGTGTGACTCCACTTTGGATGCGTCGACGAAGTTGCCGATGCAGCCACTTCAAACTTTCGCCGGCCAGTGTACTGTGAAAGGGCATGGCGACCGCACCCAAACGCGCTCAGAATAAGCCCTCCCCCGCCACCCCGTCATCAGGCGGAGGCAAACAGGCTTCAGTTCCTTCCCCGTCAGCCAAAAAAGCACCCAAGGTAGAGAAGTCCCTCAAGGGCAAGGCGCAGGTGCTGAAGTCCGAAGAGGTCTACCGCGGCAGGGTCTTCTGGGTCACACACGATGAGGTCAAAGAACCGGGGAACGTCACCGCGACCCGGGACGTGGTGCGCCACAACGGCTCGGTCGTGATCCTGGCCGTTGACACCGTCACGAAACCAAAGGACCCAGGCATTCTGTTGATCCGCCAGTACCGGCATGCCGCCGGCAAGTTTCTGCTGGAGCTGCCCGCAGGGCGCATCGAGCCCGGCGAAAAGCTCATCCCGGCAGCAAAGCGCGAACTGATCGAAGAGACCGGCTACCGCGCCAAACGCTGGTCCAAACACGTGACCTACTACGCCTCGCCGGGCTTCGTCTCGGAGTCCATGACGATTCTGCTGGCCGAGGAGCTTACGCTCGGCGAAGCGACGCCCGAGGACGATGAACGCATCGAGCTTCGCATGACGCCGCTGTCGGAAGTCATGGGGCTGATCCACGAAGGCAAGATCGAAGACGGCAAAACGCTGATCGGCGTTCTGCTCTACGCCTCCTCTCGCCGACGGTCCTGACCCCTCCTTACCCTGAGCATGCTCTGGAGCCTTCCGATCGTCTATGGATAACATCACCCTTGCCCGCCTGCTGGATGAGACAGCGGCCCTGCTGGAGATTGACGGCGCGGATCCATTCCGCATCCGCTCCTACCGACGCGCGGCCGAAGCTGTCGAGCAGCAGACCACGCAGCTGGAGCTGCTGACGCTGCCCGATGCTGACCCCAAGGCGCTGCTCTCCATCGGGGGCATCGGCAAGGGCATGGCCTCCAATATTCGCGATCTCGTGGCAACGGGCAGCATGCCTTTGCGCGACGAGCTGCTGACGCGGTACAAGCCCTCCATGCTGGAACTGCTGCGCCTGCCGGGCATGGGCTCGAAGACGGTGGCGCTGCTGTACTCCGCGCTCGGCGTGGCTGATGTGGACACGCTGGAAGCGGCCGCCAAACGTGGCGATCTGCTGACCCTGCCCCGCATGGGCCAGAAGTTTACCGACAAGCTGCTGAAGGGCATCGAGGACTACCGCCGCAACACCTCACGCTTTCGCATCGACGTGGCGCGCGATCATGCCGAGCGCATCAGTGAACTGATCCGCCAGTTCCCTGGCATCGAAACCATCACGCCCTCCGGCAGCCTGCGGCGCGGTCGTGAGACGGTCGGCGACCTCGACCTCCTGGTCACCGGGCCGGCCTGCGAGCCCGACGTTGTGGCCGCGGCGGTCGAGCATGTGGCTGCGCTGCCGCTCATCGACAAGCTGCTCGCCAAGGGCCAGAACAAGGTCAGCTTCACACTGCGCAACAACCTCCAGGTAGACGTGCGCCTGCTGCCGCGCGCCAGCTACGGCGCGGCCCTGCAGTACTTCACCGGCTCCAAACACCACAACGTCACCCTGCGGCAGCGCGCCATCAAGCGCGGCTACACCTTGAGCGAGTACGCCCTGGTACGGCTGGAAGACAACCACGTAGTCGCCTCTGCCACGGAAGCGGAGATCTACAACGCGCTCGACCTCGAATACATTCCGCCCGAGCTCCGTGAGAACGGCGGCGAGATCGAAGCCGCTGCGAAGCACGCGCTGCCACAGTTGATCGTCCGCAATGACCTGCGCGGCGACCTCCACATGCACACGTTCGAGACCGACGGGGCGCACTCCATCCGCGACATGGCCGAAGCTGCCATCGCGCGTGGCCTCGACTACATCGCCATCACGGACCACTCGAAAAATCTCGCCATGACCAACGGCATGGACGAGCGCCGCGCCCTGGCCCACGCCGCGCGTATCCGCAAAGTGAGCGACGACCTGGCCGAGGAGTTCGCTGCTGGCCGCGGTCCCCAATGGGCGCACTACGAACGACGCGTTCGTGAGGACGAGCCGATCGCCCGCAAGCCGGAGGCACCCTTTCGCCTGCTGGCAGGCATCGAGTGCGACATCCTGCTTGACGGCCAGATGGACCTCGATAACGAGACGCTGGCGCAGCTCGACATCGTCATCGCCAGTGTGCACTCAGGCTTCAGCCAGACTGCCGAGGAGGTCACCGCCAGGGTGCTGCGCGCGTGCGAAAACCCCTACGTGCAAATCCTCGGCCACCCTACCGGACGCAAGGTGCTGAAGCGCGAGCCATACCGGATCGACCTCGAACAGGTACTGCCCGTAGCGGCGCGCCTGGGCATCGCCGTCGAGCACAATGCGGCACCCGCCCGCGCCGATCTATCCGACCTTCACCTGAAGCGCGCCCGCGAGCTTGGCTGCAAAATCGTCGTCAACACCGATGCTCACTCCACCGACGAACTCGACCTGATCGATAACGGGATCGTGCAGCTGCGGCGTGCGTGGCTGACGGCACAGGATCTGCTGAACTGCCTTCCGGTAGACGATCTGTTGCGTCAACTTCGCTCCCGCCCATAAACGCAAAGTCAGGTGAGGTGCCAGAGACACCTCACTCACGCTATGCTTTCGCAACATGGCCGACCTCAAGATCGCCCCAGCACGTGAGTCGGGCAACGCGCCCGCCCTGATCCTTTCGCTCTTGATTCTGGCAGCCGTCGCGGCCGCCATCTTCTACTTCAACCCGCACAAAGTGTCCGAGTTAAAGGTTACGAATGTGGACATCTACGCGCCGCGCACCACCTTCGGCGCGCTGGACGGCTCTACACCCAACGGCATGCATGTGCTGGATGCACCGACTACCTCCACCGAAAACGACCTGTACATCATCGCGCACGTCAGCCTGACGGATAAGCTTCGGCTGCCACTCTTCATCACGGGCGCAACGGCCCACGTGAAGCTCGGCGACGGCAGCGATCTGGAGGCCAATCTTCTCTCCGCGTCGGACCTGAAGCGCCTTGCGGTGATCTTTCCGAGCCTTCGCCAAAGGGCGAGCAACCCGATCTCGGATGGGGATGAGATCGCTCCCGGCGAGACCCGCATCGGCACGATGGTGCTTCCCTTTCCCGGGCAGACAGAGGACGCCTGGCACAACAAAAAAGCGGGAACGCTCACCATTCAGCTGCGCAACCAGGGACCGCAGACAACGACGTTGCCATAGCATCAGTTTGCGAAGAACGGCTCCCCGAAGGGAGCCGTTCGTTTTCGTGCAAAGCTCGGCTTAGGGCAACGCTACCGGGGCAGGCGCATTCTTCGGCGTGCTGAGGTAACCCTGGACCTGGTTCTTGCTAATGTTGTTGACCACAATCTCATACAGTGCCGGCGACTTGCCCGAGTAGAACTGCACGGGCTCATCGAGATTCTTGTCCTTCTTCTCAATGTTCTTGTCATCCGCGCTCACGTTCATCGTGTATTTGGAACGTTTGACGTCTGCCTTCTTCAGGGCCAGCTTCACGGTGCCAACTACCTGCCCGTTGCCACCCTTCTGGAGCGTGAATTCGTAGTAGTTGCGCTCACCGCGCTTGCGCAGCTCCTGCAGCTCATCGTGGTTGGTCGCAATGAGGCCGCTCATCACGCCCTGGTCGCCGACAACGCGCGTCAGCTGGCTCTTGGTCGTTGCCAGGTCGGCCTGCGTGGTTGCCACATCGTTCTTCACGCCGCCCACGTCAGTCTTCACGCCGGCAACATCGGTCTGCACGGCACCCAGTTGCTGCTGCACAACCTTCTGGTTCGCCACCGTCTGCTTCTGCAAATTGCGCGTGGAAGCAGCCACGTTCTTCTGCGCTGCGGCGAGCTGCGCACTGCGCTCTTCCAGCTGCTTCTGCGTAAGCCCCACGGTCTGGCCGAGAGCTTCGCCCTGGGCGCGCAGACGCTCGTTGGTGTCCTCAATCTTTTCAGCAAGCGACGCGTTCTGTTGTGTCGCGGAGTTCAGCTTGCCTTCAGCCACAGTGAGGTGGTTCTGCAAACCGAGTGCCCAGCCCAAGGCTCCCAGCGCGGCCAACAGCGCCAGAACGGTCAACCCTACCAGCCAATTCGGCGCACGGTGTTCAACGACTATGCCGTCGTTCCGATCATTCATAAACAAACTCCTTTGTTCAGATCCGCCCACACGCCAACGTCTCTATTGCGGTGAACACAGGTTTCCATGAAATGGACGGGGCGCGCCGGGCTTTGGTTACCTGCACAGACGCGCGCACCTCAAACTACACTAAGACGTTGGGGGCTCTCAACCTTGTCGTCCGGACCCGATGTTCTGATCCTTGGCGCCGGCGTCATTGGCCTGAGTCTCGCGCTTGAGTTGCACCGCCGCGGATCAAGCGTCACGTTGTTTGAACCCAGGGCCGCCGCGACGCAGGCCTCCTGGGCAGCCGCGGGTATGCTGGCAGCCGGAGATCCTTTCAACCCGCCCGCGCTGGCCCCCCTGTCTCGACTGAGTTCCGCGCTGTATCCCGCGTTCCTCGAGGAACTGGAGTATCTCTCCGGTGAGGCCGTTCCCTTTCAGACCGACACTGCCGTGCAATCGCTCGAAGATGGCCGCACGCTCACGTTGCAGGAGCACTCCCTCGATCCCCGTCAGCTCGCAGTGGCGCTGCTGATGGCTGTGCAGAAGGCCGGCATCCCCCTGCGCCAGCGCCAGACTCCCCCGACCGGCGACACCCTTGGAGCACGCACGGTCGTGCATGCCTCCGGGGCCTGGGCCTCGCCGGAAATCTCACCCCGCAAAGGGCAGATGCTGCGTGTCCTCCTGCCGCCATCGTCCACCCTGCGCGAGGTGTATCGCAGCGAGCGTGTGTATGTGGTCCCACGCACGCGAGGACCGCAGGCCGGCACGGCCCTGATCGGGGCAACAGTTGAAAACGTCGGCTTCAACTTAGAGGTCTTCCCGGAAGATCTTGCCGCCCTGCGCGCGCGTGGTGCTGCCCTGGTGCCGCATGCGCCCGAGCTGGCCGACCCCGCACAGACCCCCATGGTGGAAGCCTGGGCCGGCCTGCGCCCCGCCACACCCGACGATCTCCCGCTGCTGGGGGACATGCCCGCAGCCAACCATGTTGCTACGTCCGGGAACGGACCGCAGGCCGGGCCCCGGCACCTGATGGCGGCCGGGCACTTTCGCAACGGCATCCTGCTCGCCCCGGCGACGGCTGCCGTCATTGCGGACATGATTTATGGCAGGCAGCCGGTGCTCGATCTCGCGCCATTCTCCCCGGGCCGCTTCACCCGAATGCCGGAAAGCGCGTCCTGAACCGGTCAGAATAGGCGATATTCGGCCAAAGGACCGTGACAACCGTTTTCCGGATTGCCCATAATCAACAGTCACTGCCGCTTTGAACTTTGCCGCACGGAGAGTCTTTTCATGTCCACCGCCACTGCAACTCCTCGAGGACTTCAGGACGTCATCGCCAACGAGTCTTCCATCTGCTTCATCGACGGCGCCCAGGGCATCCTTTCCTACCGCGGTATCGACATCCACGAGCTCGCCGGCCGTTCTACCTTCGAGGAGACCACCTACCTGCTGTGGAAGGGCAAGCTGCCCAATGCAGCCGAACTCTCTGCCTTCTCGCAGGAGATGGCCGCCAGCCGCAAGCTGCCGCAAGCTGTCATCGAGTTCCTGCGCACGCTGCCAAAGGATGCAAGCCCCATGGAGGTGCTGCGCACGGCGGTGTCGCTGCTCTCCATCTTCGACCCCGATGCCAGGTCAACCACCCATGAAGCGAATCTGCGCAAGAGCTTCGAACTAACGTCGCAGGTCGCCATGCTGATCGCCATCTTCGACCGCATTCGCAAGGGCAGAGACATCGTCGAAGCCGATCCTGCGCTCTCCCACGCTGGCAATTTCCTCTGGATGCTCACCGGCGAGAAACCCACCGAGACTGCTACGCGCGCGCTCGATGTGGCGCTGATCCTGCATGCCGACCACGAGTTGAACGCGAGCACCTTCGCCGCGCGCGTCATTGCCGCCACGCTGTCCGACATGCACTCGGCCATCACCGGCGCTATCGGTGCCCTTAAAGGGCCGCTGCACGGCGGTGCGAATGAAGCCGTAATGCACCTGCTCTATGAGGTCGAGAAATCAGGCGAGGACCCGGTCGAGCATGTGCGCAAGATGCTGGATTCCAAGCAGAAGATCTCC
This sequence comes from uncultured Acidobacteriaceae bacterium, assembly GCA_964247615.1. Classification (GTDB taxonomy): domain Bacteria; phylum Acidobacteriota; class Terriglobia; order Terriglobales; family Acidobacteriaceae; genus Granulicella. The sequence continues at coordinate 7,938 of CAXTVC010000058.1, read as the reverse complement.
GGCTTCGGCCACCGCGTGTACACCACCGAAGACCCGCGCGCCACCCACCTCCGCCAGATGTCGCATGACCTCGGCCAGGACGCTAACCCGAAGTGGTACGAGATGTCCCGCGCCATCGAGCTGTTCGTGAAAGAAGAGAAGAAGCTGAATGCGAACGTCGACTTCTATTCCGCCTCGACCTACACAACATTGGGCATCGACATCGACCTGTTCACCCCGATCTTCGCCATAAGCCGCATCGCTGGCTGGTGCGCCCACGTGCTCGAACAGCACGACGACAATCGCCTCATCCGGCCCCGCGCCGAGTACACCGGCCCGGCGTACCCGGCAGCCTATGTGCCAGTGGAGCAGCGGAGCTAGACAGTTGTCAGTGGTGGTTGTTAGTGGTTAGGTGCTGAATAGCAACGCTAACAACTAACAACCAGCAACTACTTCGATCCCGGCGGCAACACGCCATTCATCCGCAGGTACTCAACCATCTGCCCATAATGGTCATAGCCATGTGCCACGGCGAAGCTGGCCACGGTGGCACGCGTATGCATGCCGTCGACACCATCGATGCCGGTATAGGCGTTGGCCGGCGTGATTGTCGCTATAGCCCCGTGCGCGTAGACGAACGAAGCCTTCAGTGCCGCCACGATCTCGTCCTTGCTCTTCAGGTTGTTCATCGCCTTCATATCGACCGTCGGTTTGGGTCCGCCAAACGACATGAAGAAGTAGTAATTGGCTCCCGCAAGATGCAGCGCCTGCTGCCCAAAGGTACGCACGCCATCGAACTTCGCCCCGGGCATGGCGCTCGAAGAGGGAGCAAAGTTGAACTTGTCCGCCGGCATGGCCTGAACGACGCCCATTAACTCCCCTTCAAACAGGTCCAGCAGCTGATCCTGCGCATGGGCCGGGTTCACGGCCGATCCAACTGCGACCTTCTCGCCGCCCATCTGGCCCACGCTCACACCGGAACAACACGCCAACATACCTGCCAGCAAACAAACCTTTATCCGCATACATACCCTCGCTTTGATTTGTGGAAAGAAGCCAACCCAGCCTAGCACCGCTGCCTACTATAGGCAGCCCAAAAGCGTACCTTTAAGCCATGCGGATCTACCTCGACGCCAACGCCACCACGCCCGTGCTGCCCGAGGTCCTCACGGCCATGACGCCCTTCTTTATAGAGCGTTTTGGCAATCCGAGCTCCGCGCACCAGGGTGGCCAGTCGACCCGCGGCGCCGTGGAGCGCGCCCGCACCGCGGTGGCCCGCCTGCTAAGCTGCGCCGCCAAGGAAATCATCTTTCTCTCCGGCGGCACCGAGGGCGACAATCTCGCGCTGGCCGGCGTGCTGCAACCGTTCCTCGACCGTCGCGAGTCCGCCCACCTGATCACCTCCGCCATAGAACACCACGCCGTGCTGCATGCCGCCGAAGCGCTGGAGCGTCGCGGCGTGGAGGTCACCTACCTGCAGCCGAACTCCGACGGCCTCGTCTCGCCCGGAGATCTTGAAGCAGCCTTCCGCCCGCACACGCGCCTCGTTTCGGTCATGCTCGCCAACAACGAGACAGGCGTCATCCAGCCCGTGGGCAAACTCGCCCGCTTGACCCGGGAGCACGGTGCCCTGTTCCACACCGACGCAGTGCAGGCTGCGGGCAAGCTCCCGCTCGATCTCTCGGGCGAGTTCAAGAATGTCGACCTGCTGACCCTCTCCGGCCACAAAATGTACGCTCCCGGCGGCACCGGCGTGCTGTTCGTACGCAGCGGCGTTCACCTCACACCCCTTACCCATGGTGGCCCGCACGAACGCGGACGCCGCGCCGGCACGGAGAATGTGCCCGGCATCGTGGGCCTGGGCACCGCGGCCGATCTCGCCCGCACCTGGCTTGCCTCGGGCGGCCCGGAGTCGCTAGCAATGCTACGAGACCGCATGGAAACCGAGTTGCTCGCCGCCATCCCGGATGCCTGCATAAACGGAGCCGCTGCTCCCAGGATGGGCAACACCTCCAACCTGCGCATCCACGGCCTGGATGCCGAGCGCCTGCTCATTGCCCTCGACCTCGCGGGCATTTCCGCCAGCTTCGGGGCGGCCTGCCAGTCCGGTGCCACCGAGCCCTCGCACGTCCTGCTGGCCATGGGTCTCTCTCCCGCCGAGGCACGCAGCAGCCTGCGGCTTTCCCTCTCCCGCCTCACTACGGCCGAGGAGATCGAGCGCCTGCTTACCATCCTCCCCTCCGCGGTGGCACGCCTGCGCGCGGTAAGCTCACCACGCAAACCGGCCCTGCAAGCCGCGCTCTAATTGCCGCCGCTGCGCTGAATCCGGTCCTTGTTCTCCCGCAGCAGCCGCAGAAAGCCCTCCAGCGCGGGCCCGACATGGCGCGGGTTCCACACCACGCTCAGCCCCAGCTTCAGCGTCGGCGGCTCCAGCTGGCAGAAGACCAGGCCCCGCGTCCGCAAATGCTTCACCCCCGCCGGCACCAGCGCCACGCCTTCGCCGGCCTCCACCAGGGTCAGCACCCCCGACCAGGTTGTCGAGGTGTTCGCGATCACCGGTGTCATACCTTCCGCGGCAAGCAGCGCCATAGCCGCGTCGAACAGTGAAGGATTCGCATGCCGCTCGGCCAATACCAGCCGCTCACTGCCCAGCGCACGCACTGGAACCTGCTTGCCCGCGAACGGGTGATCGGGTCGCACCGCCGCCACTACCGGATCCTGGAAGAGCAGCTCCGACCGCAGGACCTTGGCCGCCGAAGCGTCGAGCGGCCGGGTCAGCCCGACATCCAGATCGCCTTCCTCCAGCGCCACCACCTGTTCGTTGGCGTGCATCTCCACCAGGCTCAGGCGAATGCCCGGGTAGCGCCGTCGGTACTCGCGAATGATGCGCGCAAAGAAGCCGCCGGCTCCCCATAGAAAGAACCCGATAGAGAGCGTTCCGGACTCGCCGCGCAGGGTACTCTGGGTGACTTCCACGGCCCGCTCCGCCGCGTGCAGCGTCTTCTGTGCCTCGGCCTGGAAGACCTCGCCCATGGGCGTCAGGCGCACCCGCCGGCCGGAGCGGTCCAGCAGTGCGCCGCCCAGTTCCGCCTCCAGATCGGCAATCTGCTCACTCACGCTGGACTGCGCCACATGCAGCTTGCGTGCCGCCGCGGAGAAGCTGCCCAGCTCCGCAACCGCGCCGAAGTATCGCAGATGCCGAAGCTCCATGCCCTATCGTATCGGTTTCGCCGATAGCTTGCCTCGGAACAAACTCTAATCGTGCTGGACAGTTTTGCTATCTACTACCTATGAGCCCTTCTGCGCGCAGGGGGTCTGCTCCTGGAGACCCGCCCCTATGTGGATTGTTCGGCTGGCGCTCGACCGGCCCTATACCTTTATCGTTCTGGCGATCCTCATCCTGATTGCCGCGCCGGTCGTTATCCTGCGCACCCCGACGGACATCTTCCCTGCCATTAACATCCCTGTCGTCTCCATCGCCTGGCAGTACACCGGGCTGAGCCCGGAGGAGCTGGAAGGCCGCCTCACCACGCCCTACGAAAAGGCGCTCACCACGCTGGTCGACAACATCGAGCACGTCGAGTCCACCACCCTCAATGGCCAGGCCATCATCAAGGTCTACCTGCAGCAAGGCGCCTCGCTCGACTCCGCCAACGCGCAGGTCTCGGCTGCCTCGGAGTACCTGCTCCGCCAGCTGCCGCCGGGCATTCTGCCGCCGCAGATCATCAATTTTTCCGCTTCTTCCGTGCCCATCCTGCAGCTCGGCCTCTCCGGAGAGGGCCTCAGCGAAGAACAGCTCAACGACTACGGCACGAACTTCATCCGGCCCACCTTCTCCACGGTGAACGGCGCGGTGCTGCCCAACGCCTATGGAGGCAAGCAGCGTTCCGTGATGGTCTACATCGACCCCAAGCAGATGCAGGCCAAGCATCTCTCCCCGGTTGACGTCGTCAATGCGCTCGCAGCGCAGAACGTCGTCGAACCGGGTGGCACCGCCAAGATCGGCACCCTGGAATACGACGTTCGTCTGAATAGCACGCCCAGCACCATCGAAGGGCTGGCAAACCTGCCCATCCGTCAGGTGAACGGCGCCATGGTCTACATGCGCGACGTTGCTTCCGTCACCGACGGCTCCATCCCCCAGACCAACGTCGTGCGTCAGGATGGCCATCGCGGCGTCTTGCTCACCATCCTGAAGTCCGGCTCGGCCTCCACGCTGGACGTCGTCAAGGGCGTCCTCGGCCTGATCCCGCGCGTCAAGTCCGGCCTGCCGTCCAACCTCAAGATCACGCCGATTGGCAACCAGGCTATCTTCGTCCGCGGCTCGGTCAACGGCGTCGTGCGCGAAGCTATCATTGCGGCCACCCTTACCGGCCTCATGATCCTGCTGTTCCTCGGGTCCTGGCGATCCACGCTCATCATCGCGGTGTCGATTCCCCTCTCGATCCTGACGTCGATCATCATCCTCAGCCTGCTCGGCCAGACCATCAACATCATGACCCTCGGCGGCCTCGCGCTTGCTGTCGGCATCCTTGTCGACGACGCCACGGTCACCATCGAAAATATCGAGCGCTATCTCGAAGAAGGCAATCCCCTCCGCGAGGCCATCATCGAAGGAGCCGCGCAGATCTCCGTTCCCGCGCTCGTCTCCACGCTCTGCATCTGCATCGTCTTCCTGCCCATGTTCTTCCTGGCCGGCGTAGCGCGCTACCTGTTCGTCCCCCTGGCCGAGGCCGTCGTCTTCGCCATGATTGCCTCCTATGTGCTCTCCCGCACGCTGGTGCCTACGCTCGCCATGTATCTGCTCAAGGCGCACGATCATCACGCCGTGCCCTCGCGCAATCCGCTGGCGCGCTTCCAGCGGGCCTTTGAGCGCACGTTCGAGCGCATTCGCTCGGGCTATGAAGGCCTGCTGATCCGCCTCGTCGCGGCTCGCAAGCTCTTCATCCCCGCCTTTCTCGTCACCTGCCTGCTCGCTATGCTGCTGGTGCCGTTCCTTGGCCAGAACTTCTTTCCCGCCACCGATAACGGCACCTTTATCCTCCATGTCCGCGCCAAATCCGGCACCCGCATTGAGGAGACCGCCAAGCTCTGCGACCAGGTTGAAAACTCCATTCGTCAGATTGTCCCCCCCGTGCAGATGGATAACATCCTCGACAATATCGGTCTGCCCTACTCCACGCTGAACACGCAGCACGCCACCAGCGGTTTGTTCGGTGCGGGCGATGGCGACATCATGGTCTCGCTGAAGGAAGATCACAGCCCCACCGCGAACTATGTCGCCGAGCTGCGCCGCCGCCTGCCCCGCGAGTTCCCGGGCACCACCTTCTATTTCCTGCCTGCGGACATCGTCACGCAGATCCTCAACTTCGGCCTGCCCGCCCCCATCGACGTCGCCATGGACGGTCCGGATGACGCCGGAAATCGCAAGGTCGCCACGGCCATGCTTGGGGAGCTGCGCAATGTGCCCGGCCTCGTCGATGTACGGCTCCAGGAGCCCAACGACTACCCGGTCCTGAACCTCACGGTCGACCGCACCAAGGCGCAGCAGGGTGGCTTCACGGAGCGCGACATCGGCACCTCGGTGCTCAACATCCTCTCCGGCTCCACACAGCTCTCGCCGCAGTTCTTCCTCAACACCAAGAACGGCGTCGTGTACAACATTGTCGCGATGACCCCGCAGTACAAGGTCGACTCACTGCAGGCGCTGCAAAATATCCCTGTCACGGCACCCGGCATGAACCCTGCTGCAGGCACACCCGCACAACAGGAGATCCTGGCCGACGTTGCCACCATCTCTCGCTCCTCTGAGCTGCCCGTCGTGCAGCACTACAACATCCGCCGCACGCTCGATATCTACGCCAACACCCAGGGCCGCGACCTTGGCGCTTCCGCTCGCGATGTCGAACGCATCGTGGACCACTACCGTCCGCAGCTCGCCAGGGGCAACTTCGTCAGGGTGCGCGGGCAGGTGGATACCATGCGCTCCTCTTATACCGGCCTGCTGTTTGGTCTGCTCTTCTCCATCGTGCTCGTTTACCTGCTGATCGTGGTCAACTTCCAGTCCTGGCTTGATCCGTTCATCATCATCACGGCGCTGCCCGCGGCGCTTGCCGGCATCGTACTCTTCCTCTTCTTCACCGGCACCACGCTCTCGGTTCCTGCGCTGATGGGTTCGATCATGTGCATGGGTGTTGCGACGGCGAACTCGATCCTTGTTGTCTCCTTTGCCAAGGATCGGCTGGCTGCCACAGGGGACGCGATTGGGTCCGCCATCGAAGCCGGTGCAACTCGCTTCCGCCCCGTCATGATGACCGCTCTCGCCATGATCATCGGCATGATCCCCATGGCGCTCGGTGCCGGCGAGGGCGGCGAACAGAACGCTCCACTCGGCAGGGCCGTCATCGGTGGTCTGTTCTGCGCCACGATCGCCACGCTGGTTTTTGTGCCGACCGTCTTCGCCCTGTTCCACAGCATCGGTCACCCCGCACCCGAGATGCCTACGGGGGTCGCTCCGGCACCTGCAGCAGAACACGCCGCCGCCTAGCCGGATCACACCTTTTCAGAGACTTCGCGCGCGCCGCGCCTCACCCAATCTGCATCACTGCTTCCATCGCTGAAAGACACCATGCCCTTTGAGACCAACACGGAAATAACGACACCTTCTGCCAACCCGGGCCGCATCGGGGTAGCGCCCCATGAGGCAATGCCCTCCCCTGTGCCGCTGCACGGGGAACACGCCACAGGCCAGCCCGTGACGCGCCGCAGCTCGCCTGGTCTCCGGATCGCGCTGATCTTGCTCGCTGTCCTTCTCGGCATCGGCATCGCCGTGGGCATTCTCTCGCGCCGGTCCACGGAGAGTCGGCTCGAGCAGACCACCCAGCGGGATGCCATCCTGTCCGTCACCACCGTTCATCCTGCGGTGACCGGCACGGCGTCGGAGATTGCCCTGCCCGGCAACACGCAGGCCTTTAAAGACACCCCCATCTACTCGCGCACCTCCGGCTATCTGAAGAGCTGGTTCTTCGATATTGGGGCCCATGTCCGCAAGGGCCAGCTCATGGCTGTGATCGAGACCCCTGAGATTGATCAGCAGCTCCAGGTAGCCGAGGCCAATGTCAAATCGGCGCAGGCCGACCTGAACCTGGCCAATAGCACCTCCGAGCGCTACCAGAACCTGCTCAAGCAGGACTCGGTTTCCCGGCAGGAGACCGATGTGGCCGTCTCCGGCGCTGCAGCGAAACTCGCCGCGTTGCAGGCCGCTGAGGCCAACGTGCGCCGCTTAGGGGAGCTCCAGTCCTTTGAGCGCGTCTACGCTCCCTTCGACGGCATCGTGACTGCACGTAACACCGACATCGGCGCGCTTATCGACGCGGGTGGCGGCTCCTCGCAGCCCCAGGATCTTTTCCGCATTGCGGCCATCGATCGCCTGCGCGTCTTCGTCCCCGTCCCGGAGATTTATGCCCCGGCCATTCGTGATGGCGCCGCCGTTTCGCTGACGCTCGACGAGTACCCGGGCCAGGCATTTACCGGCACGGTCGCCCGCAACTCGTCAGCCATCGATCAGAACTCCCGCACCTTGAACGTCGAAGTCGATGTGCCCAACGCCGAGCACAAACTCCTCCCAGGCTCCTATGTCTTTGCGCACTTCAAGCTGCCGCAGGAAGCACAGTTGCTTTCCGTTCCTGCCAATACCCTCCTCTTCCGCGCCCAGGGCACCCAGATAGGCATGGTTCGCAACGGCCACGTGCATCTGCAGAACATCACCATCGGCCGCGATAATGGCAGTACGTTGCAGATCGCCTCCGGTCTGACAGCTTCGGACGACGTCATCGTCAATCCCGCCGATTCTCTCGCCGAAGGCCAGCCCGTCCGCCTCGCGGGTGCCGGCACGGCTGCGGGTGCCGGCACGGCCTCGGGTGGCGGAGCGCGGAGCGCAGGGGGGCAGCAATGATCGCT
>CAXTVC010000057.1:6240-21044 GCA_964247615.1 uncultured Acidobacteriaceae bacterium | reverse complement strand
CGTTGAATAATGAAGTTAGTTGGGTACTTCGAGTCGAGGTACCGTCGCTGGCTACGTTGCCATGCTCATTCCTTCCAGTGTAGAGAATCGGGCTCTAATTCCACGCAACGTACCCACCGAGGTGATGAACGCTGCTTAACCGACTGCTGGATCGCGACGGTTACATCTGCCTCTGGCCGCCTGAGCTGAGCCACCTCGACATCGCATAACGAAGTGTCTCTTGCTCGCTATCGAAAGCCGGATCTCCCGAAACGGTGTTGTCGGAACCTTTACCGCCCGAGTCACCTGCGACAACTCCGGTTGTCGTGGCTGCAGGTTGACAGGCACAAACTGGAGGCGATCGTCAGACCTGGCCGGTGAGGGCGCTGGTGGCGGCGAAGAGATCGAGTTGGGTGGGTAGGGGTGGGGGCAGGGTGGTGCTGCGGCGCTGGGTCGGCAAGTTGGTGAGCGTTGGGGCCAGATCGGTGCTGAAGGGCAGCTCTGGGATGGTGTTCAGCAGGGAGGCGCTTGGCAGGTGGTCGGTGGCGGTGATGAAGGCGGAGGCCTTGGCTAGCTGCACGTGGAGCTTCTTGAGGTGCTCCAGCGCTAGTTTCTGGTAGCGGCGGATGCGCACGATGCGGTCGACGTTTTTGTAGCCTATGCCGGGGACGCGTAGGAGGGCTTCGCGAGGGGCGGCGTTTACGTCCACGGGGAAGAACTCGGGGTGGCGGCGAGCCCAGGCTTCCTTGGGGTCGGTGGTGAGGGAGAGCTCGGGTTCGGCTTCTGAGGTGAGCTCTTCGGCCACGAAGCCGTAGAAGCGCATGAGCCAGTCGGCCTGGTAGAGGCGGTGCTCGCGGATGAGCGGCGTGGGCTTGAGCGGGAGGCGGGCATCGGCCTCGGGGTAGGGGCTGAAGCCGGTGTAGTAGACGCGGCGGAGCTTGTAGGTGCCGTAGAGATGGCTGGCGCGGCTGATGATCTCGCGGTCGTTGGTGGGTGTGGCGCCAACGACGAGCTGCGTGGACTGGCCGGCGGGGGCGAACTTGGGGGCCTTGGCCAGGTTCAGGCGGGTGCGCTTGCGTTCGTCGTCGACCTCGTCTTTTTTCGTGGCGATCTGCGACATCGTGGTCTCGATGACGGAGGCTTTCTTTTCGGGAGCCAGTTGGACGAGGTCGTTTTGAGTGGGTAGTTCGATGTTGGCAGAGAGGCGGTCGGCCCAGACCCCGGCCTCCTCGATGAGTCTTTGGTCGCAGCCGGGGATGGTCTTGAGGTGGATATAGCCGCCGAAGTGATGAACCGAGCGCAGGGTCTTGGCGACGGCGATCAGTTGCTCCATCGTGTAGTCGGGGGACTGGATAATGCCGGAGGAGAGGAAGAGCCCTTCGATGTAGTTGCGCTTGTAGAAGTCGAGGGTGAGATTGACGACCTCGTCGGGAGTGAAGCGGGCACGACGGATGTCGGAACTGACGCGGTTGACGCAGAAGACGCAGTCGTAGGTGCAGAAGTTGGTGAGGAGGATTTTGAGCAGCGACACGCAACGACCGTCGGGCGTGTAGCTGTGGCAGATGCCCGAGCCGTCAGAATGACCGACACCTTTGCCGTTGCCGGCACGCTTGGCCCCGGAGCTTGCGCAGGAGGCGTCGTACTTTGCGGCATCGGCCAGGATCTCGAGCTTTTGCTGGACCGTCATCGACATGTATCGACATCCCCCACTCTTCCTATTGGACGACGAAGTGGGAGGCGAAGACAAGCCGAATGTCGGAGACTTGCGTCGCGTGAAGCCGGCTGGCCAGCGGCTCAGGGATACGGCCTGTGCAAAAACGAGGCGCCACTGAGCAAAGCCGCCGATCGCGGAGAGACGTTACAGAACCACGCCCAGCCAATGGGGCTGGGCGTGGGTGAATTTAAGGTGCTCTAAGCGCTTACGCTACTTAACAGCACCCACAGCAACCGCCACCTACACAGACAGTGCAGGAGCAGGTGCACGCCGAACTGCATTTCGTCTTCATGGCGAAAGGCTACGCTCCGCGGTAGAGGCAGTCAAAGCGCAACCCTGTTTCGATTCGTTGAAGCATCTTTACGCGGCCCGACGTCCCGCAATGAACCGGTACAGGCCTAGCAGAATTAGCGCACCGACGAGCGACATGAGGAAGCCGGCAGTTTGATCGGCACTGTACAGGCCCAGCAAACGACCCAGAAAGCCTCCCAGAAACGAGCCGGCGATGCCGATGAGGATCGTGATGATAATGCCCCCAGGATCCTTGCCGGGCATGATGAGCTTGGCGAGAGCGCCGATGATGAGACCGATGAGCAGTGTCCAGAGAAGATGCATACGTACCTCGGTAGGCAATTGGAACGCTGCGCCATAAGAGGAGGACTCGTCGAGGAAAGTTGGTCGCCACGGCGAGAAAGCACCTGACATTCACTCCCGCGAGTGATTCCATGAATCACGACTTACCCAGCACCCTGGCCGGCCACTAGACCTCAGTGGCCCGTCGGGGTGTCGGGGTAAATTCGTATGTCGGCGACGCCACGGTAGCGCTCGGCGAAGTCCATGCCATACCCGACGACAAAGCGGTTCGGGATGGAGAAGCCGACATAGTCAGCTTCGATGGGCACGAGGCGGCGCTCGGGTTTGTCGAGGCAGGTGGCAATCTTCAGCGAGGCGGGCATGTGCTGCAGCATGAGCTGACGAAGATAGCTGAGCGTGAGCCCTGTATCGAGGATGTCTTCGACGAGGATGACGTGTTTGCCTTCGATCGGGTTGTCGATGTCCTTGATGAGCTTGACGGCGCCTGAGGAGACGCGGGCACGGCCGTAGCTGGAGACGGCGACAAAGTCAAAGGTGTTCTCGACCGAGATGGAGCGGGCGAGATCGGCGAGGAAGATGGCCGCGCCCTTCAGGACGCCGATCAGTACGATCGATTGCCCTGCGTAGTCGGTACTGATCTGCTGACCGAGTTCGGCGACGCGCCCACCGATCTGCTCGGCGGAGAAGAGGATGTCCATCGTCTGGGGAGCGACGAACTCGGGAGGGGCTGCCATAGGAAAAGGGTAGCGCGAAAGGAAGGTTTCGAGGGCTAGCGAGGGTGAGGAAAAGCGGGGTCGGGAGGCTTCTGGACGGCAGGCCAAGCCGTCGTGAATGCGATACTTGAGCCGATGCTTCCGTACATAAATCTTGGCCCGCTGCACCTGGGCACCTTTGGGCTGCTGCTGTGGCTGGCGGCCGTGTGTGGGACGTGGGTTCTGCAGAGCAACTTCCGGCGCAATGGCGTGGATCGCGATGCGCTGAACCTTGTGGTCTTTACGGTGATCGCAGGCATCGTCGGCGCGAAGCTGTGGCATGAGTTGCAGGAGCCGCATGAGCTGGCTATGGCCTGGCATCAGATCCTGCTCCCTGGTATCCAGCACCCATGGGATGTAGTGCTTGGCTTTTTTTCGTGGTTCAAGGCGGGTTTTGCGTGGTTCGGCGGCCTGCTGGCAGGCGTGGCCACGCTCATTGCACAGGGTGTCTCGCTGCGACCCAACGGGCTGCGTGGGGGTAAGGCGGCCCTGCGGATTCTGGACCTGGCGGCACCTGCAGCGGCAGTTGGGTACGGCGTGGGCCGGATCGGCTGCCTGACCTCCGGCGACGGGGATTACGGCATCAATACGACACTGCCCTGGGGCGTTCACATGGCGCGCAATGCGCTGGTGCCGCCGAGCCCGCCAAACGCGTTGGTGCAGCCTACGCCGCTGTATGAGCTGATCTACTCGCTGGCGATCGGCTGGTGGCTGTGGCGGCGTGGGGGCCGGCCTCGGTCGCTTGGGTCGCTCACCGGAGAATACCTGGTGCTGAGTGGTATCGGGCGCTTTCTGGTGGAGTTTGTGCGGATCAATCCACGGCTGTACTGGGGGATGTCCAATGCGCAGGTGGCAGCGCTGGGCAGTGTGGTTGTGGGGGCGTTGATGATGCTGCTGACACGGGGCAACGACGTCGTTACCGCGGAGCCGCTGCGTGAGCCGGTTGCGGGCACAGCGGCTGAGGCCCTCTAGAGCGGGCGAGCGTTTAGAGCCGTTTGAGGTATTCGCGGGCCTGGTCGAACTCAGGAAAAAGGCGCTCTTCAGCCTGGAACTCGCGGCTGTGCACGCAGCGGCGGCCGGCACGGACCCTTACGGGATGCTTGAGGTGCAGCATCTCGTGGTAAAGCAGGTACTCGATTGCGTAGCGCGGCGTACCTGGGCGATCGAAGACGCGACTGACGACGATGGTGTTGTGTGCAGCGTCGTAGTGGCCCAGCATGCGCCGTGCTACGTGTGCGCTCCAGGTGAGCGTGGGGCGGCCCAGCAAGCCGTGAAAAAAGCGCCCGTTGATGGCTTCGAAGACCTCGTCCAGATCGTAGTGCCGGCCCTGCGTGGTGGAGATGCGTTTGCGGCCGCGTGTCTGGCGAATGTGTTCGGCCTGCTTGCTGACGGTGTCCGATTGCGTGTAGCGGCGGTAGCGGTCTGACTGGGCCGGAGCTACTGGCTTGCGGTAGAGCTTGGCCAGCAGGATGTGCGCGATAGCGTGGTGCACGCTCTCGGGCGCGTGCTCGAGCAGGTCCGAAAGCCGTACGATCAGCCCGCCTTCGCGCAGGCGGATGGTGGTATTCAGGCTGGTGAAGCGGCGGTACCGGACCTCCAGCGCGGGCATGGGCGCACGCGGTCGCAGGAGGCGGTACTCCTCTTCGAAGATGCTTCGCAGCAGGGGAGAGACAAGGGGGAGAGGAACGGACGGCACGGCTGCGGTCAGGCTACCATGCGGGAGAGTTTCTCTGTTCCCTGGGCGCTTTACTCGGGATGGACGGCGTGGGGGTCACTGGTGCGCTTCTTTTCGGCCTTTTCTGCGTCGGGATGTGCCTTGAAGTAGGAAGCTAGATCCGTCTGAAGCGCCCCGGCTACATTGCGCGTGTCCTTCAGGTTGTCGAGCGCGATGCGGCGCACGATATTGTAGGCGTCGTTATCCGAGGTGGCGCTGAGGATTGCTGTCCAGCGATCCGTTGCCTGCAGCAGCTTGGGAAGGGCCTTGCGAACGTCGCGATGGAAGCGGCTGTACTCGTCCAGATTGTCGTTGAGCTCGTCGGAGATCTGGCCGATCTGGTCGAGCATGTCGTGCATGTCGCCGCCGTAGTCCGTGTGGCCGCGACGCTTCGCAGTGAGGGTTTCGACCTGCTTCACCCGATCTTCGAGGAATTGCTGAAAGGCCACGACACGATCGTTGGGGGTGAAGGCCGCATCGCGAAGGGTGTCGACCTCCTTCTGACTCAGCACATCTTCCCCCGCCTGAGCGAAGGCTGCCGGAGTAAAAAGCACAAGACACAGGAAAACACCCGCGGCGGATCGCGCGAGGCAAGACAGCCTAATGGGCAAAGAGCTGCGCCAGGAGGTCGTCATGCACATTGTTCATCCGCTTGAGCACGGCCTGCATCGTGTCGTGCTGGTCGAGGGAGGAGACGCGCACCATATCGGAGAGCCGGTGCGCTGTGTGTTCCAGGATCAGCTCGGCGTTCTTTAGGCGCTTGGAGTCGTTCGCCAGCGCCGCTTTGAGCTGGATCACGTCCGCATCGGCCCGCGCCAGCGCCCGTGCTGCCTCGACATCATTCCCGCTGGCCATGCTGCGACCGGCGAGCTCTGTCCAGCCGTGGAGCAGTTCGGTGTAGAGATAGCAGCGTTCCTTGCGTTCGGCCGCTGCGGCTCGCTGTTCCAGGTCGGCGAGGGCGGGCGCCTCCAAACCGATCTCGGAGGGACCTGAAGCGAGAGCCGGCCGTTGAAACGTGCAGGCAAGGATCGGAAAGAGCAAGAGAAGGTGGCGGAGACGAACTTGTGAAGCCATAGGACACCCCCAGGGTGGTGAACCAGTTAGCGTTCGTGCTCTAAAGCAATCAGCCGGTGCCGAGCTTCAAACTCCTCATCCGGGAGCTTGCCGTTCGCCATGGCCAGAAAGGCGCGGTAGTCTCGCTCGGCTTCCTTGCGCTGATGCAGGCTGTCGTGCGCGGTGGCCTGCAAAAACAAAGTCGCTGACGAGTTGGGCAGAACTGTAGCATGCGCCGCAAGCGCCTGCAATACAACCTCCGGCTGGTGATTCCGTGATGCCGCAAAGGCCAGATGCCCGGTTGCTTCGCCCCACGCAGCATCGTCGTGAAACGCACCTCTCTGCGCCACGGCGTTCGCCAACACCTGCTGTGCTTCAGGGAACTTTTGCTCCCTGACCAGAACGCTCCCGAGATCGTCCAACAGCGTGGGATCTGTGGGGTTTGCGGCAGCCAGGCTGCGATAAAGCGGCTCCGCTTGCGCTGTGTCGCCCGACACCAGCAGCAGGTGCGCGTTCAGCCGGGTCAGCGCGGGGTTGGCGGCGTAGGCGGGATCGCCCGAACGGAGCTTTGCGAGAAGGGCAAGCGCGTCGGCGGTCTTGTCTTCAGCGGCGAAAAGGGTTGCCGCCTGCGCGACGAGGCGCGGATCGTCCGGGTGCGCGGCGAGCATGGGGGTTAAGAGGGCATCGGCCTCGGCGAATTTTCCCGCGCGCTGCAGCAGGCTGCTGAGTTCCACGCCGGCCTCTGCGTCATTCGGATCTTTGGCCAGGGCCGCACGGTAGGTGCTCTCCGCGTCAGAGGGGTTGCCGGTGGCAGCAAGGGCTGCCGTCAGATCGGCATCACCGGGCTGTTCGCCGGTGAGCTGCAGGGCTGCAGCGAGATCATCGCGGGCTTTGGCGGGGTCGGTGGATTGGTCCAGACGTGCCAGGGCGCGCAGGGCACGGGCACGTAATGCGGGTGGGGCGGCGGTCATGCCGCGGACGGTCTCCAGCTGTTTGCGGGCTGGCTCGGTCTGTCCCGCGCGTGCCTGCAATAGACCGAGAGCCACGCGAGGCTCGGCGAGGTTGGGATCGGCAGCAATCGCGGCCTCGTAGGAGGTCTGCGCCGCAGCGTCCTCGCCGTTGTGCTCCTGGGTGAAGCCGAGATCGAAACGGATGCGGGCGTCGGTTGGATTCGCGGCCACAAGTTTCGCCAGTTCAGGCTCGGCTGCTTTGAAGTCGCCGCGCTCCAGCAGATCTTCGGCGTGGCGGATGCGATCGGAGGCGGCGTTGGCCTGCGTCGCCGCAGCCTGGTGTGGATCTGGCACAGGCTGCTGCGCGCGGCTGAGGACGGAAAGAGCGAGTGTGGCGAAGAGCAGGAATCGGTGCATGGGGGCTGGTGTCGGACGTCCTCTGCTATTAACTGACGGCCTGCTCCTCTTCGACGACAGATCCTTTTGCGAGGACGTGCGATAGCCACTGACCGGTGTACGACTCCGGCACGGCCGCGATGTCCTCGGGCGTGCCGGTTGCAAGCACCAGGCCGCCACCCGATCCACCTTCCGGGCCCATGTCGATGACCCAGTCGGCGGACTTGATGATGTCCAGGTTGTGTTCGATGACGAGCAGCGAGCCGCCACCATCGATGAGTTTGCGGAAGGCGGCGAGCAGGCGCGCGACGTCTTCAAAGTGCAGGCCGGTGGTGGGTTCGTCGAGGATGTAGAGGATGCGGCTGGCGGCACGTTTGGCCGCGTCATTCTTGACGTTGGCGGCGGGGCCGGAGCGGACTTGCGCGAGATGTTGCGCCAGCTTGACGCGTTGCGCCTCGCCGCCGGAGAGCGTGGTGGCGGACTGGCCGAGGCGCAGGTAGCCAAGGCCAACCTCGTCAAGCACGCCGAGCTTGTCGACGATCTTGGGATGGCCGGCGAAGAAAGTAACGGCCTCGCGCACGGTCATGCCGAGCACATCGTGGATGCTCTTACCCTTGTATTTGACTTCAAGCACGGTGGCTTTATAGCGGGTGGCGTTGCACTCCTCGCAGGGGAGCGCAACGTCTGCGAGGAACTGCATCTCTACCGTGACGGTGCCGTCGCCTTCGCAGACATCGCAACGGCCGCCGGGGACGTTGAAGCTGAAGGAGCCAGCGGTGAGGCTCTTGCGCTTGGAGTCGGGCTGCGCGGCGAAGAGCTCGCGGATGGGGTCGAACGCCTTGGTGTAGGTGACCGGATTGGAGCGCGGCGTGCGGCCGATGGGCGACTGGTCGACGAGGACGACATCGTTGAGGAACTGCGCGCCGGAGAACTCGCGGTAGAGATGCGCGGGGTCGCCGCCCTCGCCCTGGCCGAGCGCGTTGAGCAGCGCGCGGTAGAGCACCTGGTGCACCAGCGTGGATTTGCCCGAGCCGGAGACGCCGGTGATGCAGGTGAGCATGCCGAGCGGGAACTCGACGTCTACGCCGCGCAGGTTGTGCTCGCGCGCGCCGCGCAGGACGAGCTTCTCGCGGCCGGGCTCGCGACGATGGTGGGGAACGGGGATCTCGGACCGGCCGGAGAGGTATTTGCCGGTGATCGAGTTGGGGTCCCCCTCGAGCTCGGCGACGGTGCCGGAGGCCATGAGGCGGCCGCCCAACTCGCCCGCGCCGGGACCCATGTCCAGCAGCTTGTCGGCGGCACGGATCACGTCGGGGTCGTGTTCGACAACGAGGATGGTGTTGCCGAGGTCGCGCAGGTCTTCGAGAATGTGGATGAGCTTGGCGGTGTCGCGTGGATGCAGGCCAATGGACGGCTCATCGAGGACATACAGTGCGCCGACGAGGCGGGAGCCGAGGGAGGTCGCCAGCTGGATGCGCTGCGACTCGCCGCCCGAGAGCGTGGAGCTGAGGCGGTCGAGCGTGAGGTACTCGAGGCCGACCTGCTGCAGGAAGCCGATGCGCTCGCGGACCTCTTCGAGGATCTTGCCGGCGATCTCCTCCTGCGCGGGGGAGAGCTGGAGGTTGTCGAAGAATTCCTGGGCGCCGGTAATGGTCAGCGCGCAGGCCTCGCAGATGTTTTTTTCCCTGAGCAGAACGGCGCGGGCCTCGGCGCGCAGGCGCTGACCGCGGCACTCCGGGCAGGGCGCATAGCCGCGGTATTTGGAGAGGAATACGCGGACGTGGAGCTTGTATTTCTTGCTGTCGAGCTCCGCGAAGAAGCCGCGTATGCCCGGCCAGACGCCGCGGCCGTCCCAGAGAAAGCGGTGTTGTGCCTCGGTGAGATCGTACCAGGGGACGTCGGTCCGAATGCCCTCGATCTTGGCCGCGCGTAAGAGGGTGGCGTGCCAGGGCGAGCGGTATTTTGGCTTGGTCCAGGGGTCGATGGCACCGTCGTCGAGCGACTTGGACTTATCCGGCACGATGAGGTTGGGGTCGAAGTCGATGGTGTTGCCGAAGCCCTGGCAGCGCGGGCAGGCGCCGTACGGGTTGTTGAAGCTGAACAGGCGGGGCTCGGGTTCGCGATAAGCGCGATGGCAGTTTTCACACTCGAAGGCGGCGGAGAAGCGGAGTGTCTCGGGGACGGGCGTCGTGCCGTCCTCGCCGGAGCGCGGTACGGAGCGGAAGACGATCTCCCCGGATTCGCGGTAGCCGGTCTCGATGGCGTCCACCAGGCGGGAGCGGTTGTCCGGCTCGGTGGTGAGGCGGTCGACGAGGACGAAGAGCGGGCGCAACTGCTCTGGGTCTTCGGATGTGGCGGCGTTGAAGTCTAGCTCGAGCAATGACTCCGGGGTGGAGAACTCGACGATGTCGCCGGCGCTGTCGGGGTTTGTCGCAGAGGCCTGCCAAAGGCGGTTATAGCCGCGGCGGCGCAGTTCGGTGAGGCGCTCCTTGAGGACGTCGGAGAGGGCTTCGAAGGGCTTTGCGGGAAGAGGCTCAGCGGCCTTACCCGTGGTTTTTTTGCCCGTGCGTTTGGCCGACGTGGGTGTGGCGGGGGCTAACTCGGCCTCGGTCTGGGGGCCCTGCATGGGTTCGAAGCGGATCTCGCGGCGCTGGATGGGGAAGAGCGCGTAGACGCGGGTATTTTCCGGCAGCGCCAGCAGACGCGTGGCGATCTCGTCGACGGAGTCACGGCGTACGTGGCCGCCGCAGTGAAGGCAGGTGACCGTGCCGCAGCGCGCGTAGAGCAGCCGCAGGTAGTCGAAGATCTCCGTCGCGGTGGCGACCGTGGAGCGCGGGTTGCGGGTCTGGTTCTTCTGGCGGATCGCGATGGCGGGCGCGAGGCCGTCCATGTGGTCGACGTCGGGCTTCTCGATGCGCTCCAGAAACTGTCGCGCATAGGCAGAGAGCGATTCGACGTAGCGGCGCTGACCCTCGGCATACACGGTGTCAAAGGCAAGAGAGGATTTGCCTGAGCCGGAGACGCCCGACACTACGGTCAGGGCGTTGTGAGGGATGTCGACATCCACGCCTTTCAGATTGTGGGTGCGTGCGCCCCGGATGGTGATCTGGGTGGAAGCCTCGATGACCGGCCTGCGCTGTGTCGGGGCGGTCGCAATTCCGTTCTGGGGTCTTGTCTCTTGGGCGAGCATGGGCATCAGGCTTGCTGCGGGCGCAGCGCCTCCAGTAAGAGCAGGCAGGCGCCTACGACGATGCAGCTGTCGGCTATGTTGAAGTCGGGCCAGTGATAGCGAGCAATATGTACTTCCAGGAAATCAACGACAAAGTGCAGGTGAATGCGGTCGTACAAGTTGCCGACGGCACCGCCCAGGATGAGCGCGAGGGCCACGCTGCTGACGGTGAGCTGCCGACCGGTGCGCCACAGCATGACGAGCACGGCCACCGCAGCGATAACCGAAAAGCTGATCAGGGCATAGCGGACCGTGTTCGGATTCTTGGCCTCTTCGAAGAGGCTGAAGGCGGCGCCGGTATTCAACACATGGGTGAGGCGAAAGAAACCCGGGATGACAGCGATGGCGCGACCCGGTGGAATGTTTGCGATAATCCAGACCTTGCTGAGGCGGTCAGCGACCACAACGAGCACGGCCAGCAGGATAGCGAACGGACGCATGTCGCGCCGTGACGAGAAAGAAGCCAGGGACATCTAGGCGGCCCCCTGCTGGGTTGGTGGGAAGTCGATGGCCTCAAGCGCGCCGGCGCAGCGGCTGCAAACGCCGGGCCAGCGATCGTCAGAACCGACGTCCGGGAGGACACGCCAACAGCGGGCACACTTGGCGCCGAGGGCCGGTTCGGCCTCGATCAGCAGCGCGTGGCTGGCCTCGGTGCCGCCGACGACCTGCACGTTGGCCTGCGAGACGTTGAAGAACTCTGCCAGGGCGGACTCATACGAGCGCAGCGTGACCGCGTCCTCGGAACCCTCGGCGACGAGGATGCGCACACCCGCGTCAAGGCCCTTGCCGATGGCCTTGCTCAAGCGCAGGGCCTCGAGCTCAACGTTGACCAACTCGCGGATCCGAAGCAGCCGTTCCCAGTCAGACTCGAGCTGCGCCACGGAGCCCGGGATGACTTCGCTGAGGTCCGGAAAGAATGCAAGGTGCACACTGGTGGGCCGGTCGGCCACGGGCGGCAGATACTGCCAGACCTCGTCGGCGGTGAAGCTGAGAATGGGCGCGATGAGACGGGTGAGCGCCTCGGCGATGCGCCAGATAGCAGTCTGCGCGGAGCGGCGGCCGGCGGCGTTCGGAGCCAGGGTATAGAGCCGATCCTTGGTCACATCCAGGTAGAGCGCGGAGAGGTCCGTATTGGTGAACTCGTTTAAGGCCCCGTAGGCGCGGTGGAACTCGAAGTCGTCGTAGGCCTTGCGCATGGCAGCGTCGAGCTCCGCCGTGCGCGCGAGGATGTACCGGTCGAGCGGCTGCAGATTGGACCAGGGGACCGCATCCGTCGCGGGGTTGAAGTCATGCAGGACGGAGAGCAGAAAGCGCAGTGTGTTGCGTAGCTTGCGGTAATTCTCACTGACGCGGGTCATCAGGCGATCGCTGGCAGCGACGTCTTCGCGGAAGTCGACTGATGCGACCCAGAGCCGGATGATCTCGCCGCCGAGACGGTTGGCGACATCGACCGGATCGACGCCGTTGCCGAGCGATTTGGAGAACGCGCGGCCCTGCTCATCCAGCGTCCAGCCGGAGGTGGCGACCATCCTGTACGGCGCGGCGTCCTTGAGAGCGACGGCGGAGAGCAGGGAGGAGTGGAACCAGCCGCGGTGCTGGTCGCCGCCCTCGGTGTAGAGGTCAGCAGGGAAGCGCAGCTCCGGTTCGGCTTCGAGCACAGCCTTCCAGCTGGCGCCGGACTCGAACCAGACGTCGAGGATGTCCATCTCCTTGCGAAAGTGGGTGCCGGCGCAATTGGGGCAGGAGGTCCCGGCGGGCAGCAGCTGCTCGGCCGAGTGCTTGTACCAGACGTCGGCACCGTCTTGTGCGAAACGAGTGACGACGCCCTTGTTGATGGCCTCGTCGTTCAGCGGCTCGTGACAGGTCTCGCACAGGAACACGGCGATGGGCACGCCCCAGATACGCTGGCGGCTGATGCACCAGTCCGGCCGCGTGGCAATCATGTTGCTGATGCGTTCTTCGCCCCAGCTCGGGTCCCACTGGACGGCCTTGATCTCGTCCAGGGCTCGCTGGCGATAGGTGGTCTGCGCGGTACCTTCCTTGGGGGAGAGCACGGGCGTTTCCATGCGGATGAACCACTGCTCGGTGGCGCGGAAGATGAGCGGATGATGGCAGCGCCAGCAGTGCGGGTAGCTGTGCACGAGGTCGTGCGCGCCCATCAGCGCGTCCCGGTCGCGCAGCAGCTGCTTGATGGGGGCGTTGGCCTTGTGCACGTAGAGCCCGTCGTATTCTGGCAGGCCGTTGCGCAGTTTGCCCTGCGCGTCGACGTCGCAGGTGAGCGGCAGGTCGTAGCGTATCCCCGTGGCGAAGTCGTCGGGGCCGTGGGCGGGCGCGGTGTGCACGGCACCCGTTCCCTGGTCGGTGGTGACGTAGTCGGCGAGCACGCCGAGAACCTGCCGATCGAGAAAAGGATGTTGAAAGGTGGAACGATCGAGCTTGCTGCCGGGAAAGGTGGCAATGGGCTGGGCGAGCTCGAAGCCGTCGCGCTCGCGGCAGGCCTCCATGACCTGCGGTGCCAGGGCGAGCGCGACGATGTAAACGCCCTCCGAGTCCTCAAGCGCTACGTAATCCACCTCAGGGTTGAACGCAACTGCCAAAGATGCGGGCAGGGTCCATGGCGTGGTGGTCCAGATGACTGTGTAGACCTCGCGGCCGGCGAGACGCGGGTCGAGCGCCGCAGGATCGCTGGTGAGCTTGTAGCGAACATAGACGGAGGGCGAGGTGTGCTGTTCGTACTCGACTTCGGCCTCGGCCAGCGCGGTGCGGTCGTGGGAGCACCAATAGACGGGCTTCAGGCCCTTGTAGACGAAGCCGCGCTCATAGAAACCGTAGAACGTCTCCAGAATTCTGGACTCATAGCCGAAATCCATGGTCTGGTACGGCCGGTCCCAGCGGCCGAAGACGCCGAGCCGCTTGAACTGCGAGCGTTGCAGATCAACGAATTTCGAGGCGTACTCTCGGCACGCCTGGCGTACTGCGACGGGGTCCATCTCCAGCTTCTTGCCGCCAAGTTTTTCGTCGACCTTGATCTCGATCGGCAGGCCATGGCAGTCCCACCCGGGGACGTAGGGCGCGTCGAAACCGGCCATGGTTTTTGTTTTGACGACGAAGTCCTTGATGCACTTGTTCAGCGCGTGGCCGAGGTGGATGGCCCCATTGGCGTAGGGCGGACCGTCGTGCAGGATGTACTTCGGGGCTCCCTCGCGGGCGGTGCGGATCTGGCCGTAGAGGTCCATGGCATCCCAGCCGGCAATCCTGGCAGGCTCGTTGGCCGGCAGGTTGGCTTTCATGGGAAAGCTGGTTCTCGGGAGGTTGAGCGTATCTTTCAAGTTTTTCAGCGACTTGGAGGCGAGTTCCGCCTGGGCGACGTCCTGCATTGCGACACTCCGGCTGCAGGTACACGGTGAGGTGTGACGTACCTGCGCGTAAACTCTTATTGTAAGGTTTCGGCGGAACGTGTGTGTGTTCCATGCGTACTGTTGATACAGAGTGAGACGGCGCGGGCCCGACCCGCGTCTAACGGGAGAGGTGTCCGGGGTACGTGTGCCTGGCGGTACTGGTGCATACGGGAATTCTCCGGCAAAGTGACTATGGCTGCTGCTCCGAACTACCCTCACGAAGTGCGACCGGCCATGACCGGCGCCGCCCCAGCACCCGCATTCCTGAGCATGGCTGGCGGGATCAAGACACCACGTTCGCCTGCATCCTTCTGGACGGCGATCGTGTTTCACGCGGTTGTGATCGCCCTGATCGCGTTTTTGATTGCAAGACACGTCGCCCTTGCGCCTCCCCTGGCGCATGAGGTCGTGAGTGTTGTTGCGCCGCCTTTGCCACCCCCTCCAGCGCCCATCATGCCGAAGGCCGAGAAGATGGGCGGCGGCGGTGGACAGCATGACCTGGCGCCTGTGACAAAGGGCCACCTGCCCAAGTTCTCGCAGGAGCCGCCGATCGTTCCACCCAAGGCTCCTCCGACCGTCGCGCCCAAGTTGGCAGTAACGCCGACGGTGATGGTGCAAAAAGATCTGAAGCTGGCTGATAACAAGATGCCTGACCTGGGTATGCCGAACTCAACCCTGGTCGGTAGTTCCATGGGCAATGGCAACGGGAGCGGTATCGGATCGGGTAACGGAGCGGGTATCGGGCCTGGATCCGGTGGAAACTACGGTGGCGGTCCCATGCACATCGGTGGGTCGGTGCGGGCGCCGGTGCTGGTGTCGCAGGTTGACCCTGAGTTCTCTGAGGAGGCTCGCAAGGCCAAGTTTTCGGGCAATGTCGAGGTTTATCTCTGGGTAGATGAGAACGGCAATCCCAGCCACGTTAAGGTCGTCCGTGGCGTGGGTATGGGATTGGACGAGAAGGCCATTGAGGCCGTTCGCCAGTACAAGTTCAAGCCGGCTATGCAGAACGGCAAACCGGTCAAGGT
>CAXTVC010000057.1:0-6140 GCA_964247615.1 uncultured Acidobacteriaceae bacterium | reverse complement strand
TCCGGAGGTAAGCCGCGAATGCCTGTAATTCTCACAATCTTTCGCAATCTTCTAGGATCAGACCAGCCCTGTGCGAAAGACACTCTTTCTCGACGCCCGCAACCCTGCACATGTAGAGCAGGCAGCGGCGATCCTGCGCGGTGGCGGTCTGGTGGCCTTTCCCACAGAGACGGTTTATGGCCTGGGGGCCGATGCCCTGCAGCCGGAGGCCGTAGCGAGCATCTTCGAGGCAAAAGGCCGCCCTGCCTGGGATCCCCTCATCGTGCACCTGCCCGGAGAGGAGCAGCTAAGCGAAATCGCAGTGCTGGAGGGAAGTTTGCGGGACCGCGTGCGTCAGCTTGCACGGGTCTTCTGGCCAGGTCCCCTGACCCTGCTACTGCCGCGCACGCGGGCTGTCCCTGATGCGGTGACCGCCGGGAGGGCGCTGGTTGGGGTGCGAATTCCTGCCCATCCGGCGGCCCAGGCGTTGCTGCGGGCGGCCGGGGTGCCCCTGGCGGCGCCGAGCGCGAACCGTTTCGGCCACACCAGCCCCACAACGGCAGAGCATGTCCTGGCCGATCTGGAGGGCAGAATCGATGCGGTGCTGGATGGCGGACCCTGCACGGTTGGGGTGGAGTCGACGGTGCTGGATCCAGGGGCGGACCCGATGTTGATCTACCGGGCCGGGGCGATCACGGCGGAGGCGCTCGCTGGAGTGTGCGGCGTGCGGGCGCATCTCTACCAGGCCCCGGAAGTAAGGACCGCGGCACCGGCGTCGCTGCCGTCGCCGGGTGTAGGGATCAGGCACTATGCCCCGGAGGCTCCGGTGACCCTGACGGAAGGCATTCCGGAGGCGCTTTGGGCCGAGGTGAACCGTCTGCAGGCGATCCAGGAACGGGTGGGCGTCCTGCTGCCTGGCGGGTGGCTACGGGAAGGCAATCAACGCACGGTGATTCAGCCCTGGGGGCGGTGGGACGATGCGGCTAGCCTGGCCGCTGCGCTGTTTGGCGGGCTGCGGGCTCTGGAGCTCTTGAAGGTGCAGGCGATCGTGTGTCCTCTACCTGAACCGGGCGGGATCCGCGATGCGATACGCGACCGGCTGACGAAAGCGGCCCGGAGCTCCTAGCTTCGTTTGCGGCAGATCAGTCCGCCTTCTTGTGGCTCAAGGCGCTGTTGACGTCCGGCCAGAACTCCTTCACATAGAGGGTTGCGGTATCGAGGATGACGTTGGTGAGCCAGCGCTGCCCGACCTTGGTCCAGGTGCGGTACTGGGTCGGGTAGTAAAGGGAGGAGATCGAAGCGGACGAGCCAGCCCCCAGAACTTCAGCGACGTTGGCCGTCTCTCCGCCGGAGTCGTTCCTCGTGATCAGCGCACGGGAGATCGCATAGCCGGAGCGCTTGATGAAGCCGCCGTGGCCAAGGGTGTAGTAGCGGCTGTCCTCGTGCAGGGCCGAGGGAATGATCGACTCGACGAGCAGGTTCTCATCGGTCTGGTCGGCAAAGGTGTGCCAGTAGTACCGCGCATAGCCGGCAGCGCCCTGGTGAAAGGCCGGGTAGGACTTTGTTCCCTGGGCGATACCGGCCTGGATGCCGACAAAGACAAAGGCCGAGTAGTCAAAGCTGTCGGCGAGGCCGGTCTTGAACTTGTCCTTGACCGTCTGCGGCGGAAGCGTTACGCCGGCGCTCACGGAGCGGAAATTGGGGATGATGCCGAGAATGCGGGAGGTCTGCTGCGGGTTGTCGGCCGTAGCCCCTCCCGGGCCGGCACTCTGCTGTGGGTTCGTGCCGGTGCCAACCTGGCTGGGTGCGTCGGGCAGGGAGGCTGCCGAGGTATCCGGCGAAGAAGTGGAGACGGAGACCCGGTTGGGATCAGACCCGCCCGGGGACGGCGTTTGCGCGAAGGTTGAGCAGGTAAGCGCGAGCAGGGCGACAGGGGCGAAGAACTTGGGCATGCGGTGATGGAACTCCTGAAGGGCCGCAGCTTGCGATCGGAGGATGCTGCGCGGGACACGGACCGTACGCCCGTTCGCACCGGGCAGTTCTGGGGAGCCATGCCTGCCATCCTTGCTGCAGGTGGCCACACAGGAGGTAGACGTATGTGGGGGCAACTTGGACGACGACTTCATGGCGGCGCGGCGCGGCGATCGGTCCCGTGCGGCGCGCCCATCCTCGGTCTGGGCTGCTAGAGTCTCAGAGCACCAAGAACAACCTCGCCAACGCAGGAGTCCCATGACCCGTTCCGCACGCCTCGTCATCATGTCCGTCGCGCTTTCCCTGTTGCCCGCCTGCACTGGTGTCTGTGCCGGGCCACGAGGGCAGCAGGTCAGCCCGGCACCGTCGTTCGACGTTTCCGCCAGGGAAGCTCTCCTAGCTATGCGCGCCCGAGCCGAAGAGCTGAAGGTGGGCGGGGTTGCCGTGGTGGCCTATATGCCCGGGGACACGCTGCAGTCCTGGAGCTCCAGGATGGAGGTCGTCGGGCGCTACAAGGATCCCTCGACGGCTACGGACAAGGGCAACAATCTCCTGGGCATCGTCTATGCGAAGGCGGCGGAGATGGCCGACACCCTGAAGGACAGCGGCAGCCAAACCCGGCCGACAATGACTGGTGAGCTCGGGTGGCAGGGTGGCGTAATTGCGAGGGGCAGAGCGGGCTATCTGATTGCAGCATTTAGCGGCGGCAAATCGGAGGATGACGTGCAGGTGTCCAGGGCGGGACTCGCGGCGTTGAAGCAGGGTCTCTGATAGAGCGTGAATGGAAAACGGGCTGCCAACAATGCGATGGCAGCCCATTCCTGCGATCAGGTTAGTCGTTTGGTCGCAGGATCACCTTGGTCCAACCCGGATCGCGGTTGTCAAAGTGCTTGTACGCGTCGGGCGCCTGCGAAAGCGGAATCTCGTGCGAGACGATGATCCCGGGGTCGGCCTTGCCGACGTGGATCAGGTCGCGGAGCCGGCGGTTGTAAGCCTTGACGTTGCACTGTCCCGTGCCGATCTTCTGGCCCTTGAACCAGAATTTGCCGAAGTCAAAGGCAATCTGGCCTTTCTTGGCCAGCGCGTCTGCCCCGCCGGGGTCCTTGGGAACGAAGACGCCAATGACGCCGATCTGGCCGGTCGCCTTGACGGCATCCACGAGCGAGTTCATGACGAGATTGGGAACTTCCTTGCCCTTGGAGTTATGGCACTGGTAGCCGATGCACTCGGAGCCGCAGTCTGCGCCATAGCCGCCGGTCTGGTCGCGGATTTGGTCGCCGACATCGCCGTCCATGGTGTCGATTGCAATTGCACCCATCCGTCTTGCCAGGGCAAGGCGGTCTTTTTTGCCATCTACCATGAAGATCTGGCTGGCACCCTGGATACGTGCGGACATGGCAGCCATAAGACCCACCGGCCCAGCGCCGAAGATCACGATCGATTGGCCAGGCTCAAGGTTCGCAAGGCGTGTGGAGTGCCAGCCCGTCGGGAAGATGTCCGACAGCATGGTGTAGTCCTGATGCTTCTGGTGGGCATCCGGCGGCAGCTGCAGGCAGTTGTAATCCGCGTAAGGGATACGCATGTACTGGGCCTGTCCGCCTTCGAAGGGGCCCATATCGGCAAAGCCATAGGCGGCTCCGGCCATACCGGGCATGACGGACTTATCCGAGAGGGTAAGACAGTAGCCGGAGAAGCCGCGCTCGCAGTTCGCGCAAAAGCCGCAGCCGATGTTGAAGGGAATGGAGACGTGATTGCCCTTCTTCACGGTATCTACGGCCGAACCAACTTCCACGACCTCGCCCATGTTCTCGTGGCCGAGAATGCGACCCTTCTTCATGTCCGTACGGCCCTCATACATGTGGAGATCGGAGCCGCAGATGTTGGTCGTGGTGAGCTTGATGATGACGTCGGTTTGCTTCTGAATCTTTGGATCAGGAACGGTGTCGATCGAGACCTTTTTGGGTCCGTGGTAAACAAGAGCTTTCATAGAACTCCTCGGGAAACCTCGGCGCGTCGGCTTGAACTAAAGAAGCGCGAAGGCGATGAATCCAGTCAGGTAAAGGATGACAGTGGGAACGCCGACGTACGGACGGCCCTGACGATAGATGGACGGAGAGGCCCTGTCAGCCATTTCCCGTCGCCTCACACTAGGATGCAGATGGCACCGCCCCGGTATGCGGGTTAGCGCATGACGGTCCCGGGGGGATGGGCCTCGCTGGTTTTGAAAAGGTATTTGACGGCGCTCTTGTAGATCATGATGCGATGGCGACCGGAGCGCAGTTTGATGGCGCAACGGTCATACCACTCCAGCACGCCACGGAGCTCCTCGCCATCTTCCAGCACAACGGTCATCTCCGTCGCCTGCTGGATCTGCTTTTGAAAATAGAACGCTTCGGCATGGGAGGCCGAAGGCACGCCGTGGGTGTCGGAGACCAGCGCGTGGGTGAGCGGATCGGCGGTCTGCGTGGGAAAACGACGGCGCGCCACCGCAGAGAGCAGCGGCCGAATCAGCTTGCGGGCGCCGCCGAACGATTCATTGTCGTTGCGTCCGTTGCCAGTGTTCACAAAAGCTCCAATCCCACAGTGCGCTCAACCCCGTCGTAAGACAGCGATTGAGCCTCGGCGTGGGCCCGGGTCATCAGGGGATATCCGCTTGGATGCAGGACAGACGCCCGCGGCGGTGAAACCTTCGTGCGCGGCTTCAGCCTGCGTCACGAAGGGTGCCCCGGGGTGACAGCTCCTAGGTGAGACTCACCGCGAAGGCATCCAGGCTTAGCGAGCGCAGCAGGTTGCGCCGCATGCCCGTGTACACCTCATCAAGTCCGCGCAGCGCACGCTCCACCGCGGCAAAGTCCAGCGTATCGGCGAGCCGCTGCAGATCAGCACGGCGATCGATGTTGCGCACGCGGTCGGGCGTGTTGTGCTGCAGCATGAGGATGTCCTCCAGCAGACTGGAGGCAGCACGCAGTAGCGCCAGGGTCTTCTCCTGTCCCTCGGCCCCGGCGCGGTAGGTCTCCGTGGTGCGAAACAGCGCGGAGTGATCGTTCGTCAGCTCGGCGGAGGCGAGCAGGGTGAGGGCGTCGTTGCGGGCGGCGAGGTAGGCGGGCAGATCCAGCGAGAGCGCACGGCCGGCCGCGCCCTCGGCGAGCTTGGCGACCAGTTCGGCTTCCGCGGGCCGCAGCTCGGGGCGACGCTCCGCCAGCAGGCTGACGATCTCCTCCGAGGGCAGCGTGCCCAGACGAACGACCGCGCAGCGCGAGCGGATCGTGGGCAGGAGTTCGCCCGTGTTTTCTGCCAGCAATATGAGGTGGACCCGATCGGGTGGCTCTTCCAGCAGCTTAAGGAGCGAGTTCGCGGCCTCCTTCATCAGCGCGGCGGACGTCAGGAGAAAGATGCGCGCCGGGGCCTCCGAGGGGCTGTAGTGGGCACGGTGGATCACCGTACGAATCTGGCCGACCTTGATGAGGTTCTGCGGCGGATCAGGCGGGACGATGAGAACGTCCGGGTGCGTCTGCACGAGGACCCTGGTCTCCTTCTTGTCGGTGTCCCGCATCTCCTCGCGGGCGGTGACGGCCTCCGCTACACGGGTGGCGAGATCCGCCGAGGCGGCGATGCGGGTGCAGTTGCCGCACACGCCGCAGAAGCTGGCCAGGGTGCGGCCGGTGTCATCGGTTTCACGCGGCTGGCGCTCGCACTGCACGGCGAGCGTGAGCAGCAGCGCCAGTGTATATTTGCCCGCACCGCGCGGGCCGGCGAGGATGAGCGAGTGCGGCAGCCGACCCGCGGCGATCGCGGCACGCAGATCCTGCACAATGCGGGCGTTGCCGTAAAAGCCGCTGAAGTCTGAGGGAAAGGCCACACCCCTAGCCTAGCTGAGGACGCACCCGAACTGCTGTCCTATTGTGGGGCAGACTGGGCGCTGGCTGCACGGGCAACCAGCCGCATCTGCATGGGATATTTGGGCCGGATGGTGATCTTCGCCTGCGGCACGATCGTCTGGCCGGGGATCAACTGCAGACGCCATTGCTGCGCGACCGTGGCCAGCGAAAGAATGCCTTCCATCCAGGCAAAACTCTCGCCGATGCACTGGCGGCGTCCGGCACCGAAGGGGAAGTAGGTGAAGCGGTGGCGGCCTGCCTTGTTCTCCGGGGTGTGGCGCTCCGGGCGGAAGACCTCCGGCTCGTCCCAGA
>CAXTVC010000056.1:0-21517 GCA_964247615.1 uncultured Acidobacteriaceae bacterium | reverse complement strand
AAGTTCTCGTAGAGGAAGTTCTGCTTGTGGTGTGCCGTCATCCACTGGGCCAGGATGGCGCCGCCGCGGCTTACAATTCCCGTAATCCGCTTGGATACCAGCGGAATGTACTGCACCAGCACGCCCGCGTGAATCGTGAAGTAGTCCACACCCTGCTGGGCCTGTTCCTCGATGACCTCGAGATAAAGATCGATGTTCAGGTCCTCGACCCGCTTGACCCGGCTCAGCGCCTCGTACAGGGGCACCGTACCAATCGGCACCGGCGAATGGCGCAGGATTGCTTCGCGGATCATCGGAATGTCGCCGCCCGTGGAAAGATCCATGACCGTATCGGCGCCGTAGTGCACGGCCGTGTGCAGCTTGCGGAGCTCTTCATCCACATTCGACACAAGAGCCGAGTTCCCGATATTGGCATTGATCTTGCAGAGACTCTCGACGCCAATGGCCATCGGCTCCAGCTCAGGGTGGTTGATGTTTGCCGGGATGATCATCGTGCCCTTGGCGATCTCGGAACGCACCAGCTCAGGCGCGAGTTTCTCCTTGTGCGCCACAAACGCCATCTCTTCGGTGATCAGGCCTTTGCGCGCGAAATGCATCTGGCTCATGTTCCAGTCACCGGTTCGCGCGGCTTCTTCCTGGCGCTTGACCACCCACTCGCGCCGGGGCTGGGGGACGCCATACCGCGTCTCCGCATCGTGCGCCGCGCCGGTTTCGTCCCTCGAAACGCTGCCGTTCGCCGCCGTCGCTACTCCGTTGTCGAATGTGCTCATCCGCTCGAGTCTCCCACTCGGGTCGTCGCTCTCTTTAAATCGCGCCAAAGCCCGTGTTCTTCGCCAAAGTATACGCCGCGGCAGCGGCGGCGATAGGATGGGCCATGCTTCGAACGTCGGCTATCGCCCTTGTTCCTCTCATCCTCCTCGGGACCGCTTTGGCGCAGGATCACGGCGTTGCAGGCAACTGGCGGACGCCCGGCGGAGCCGTCGTTCGCATCGCTCCCTGCAGCACCAGCTTTTGTGCCACACTGCTTCGGCTGGAGCCCAACACCCCGGAGCGCTTCGATGGCGAGAACCCAGACACGGCCAAACGAACTCAAAAGCTCTGCGGCCTGCAGATTGGCTACGGCTTTCACCTGATCGACGCCACCCATGCCGATGACGGGTACCTCTACGACCCAAAGAACGGCAAGACCTATCGCGGCACCATGACCAGCAACGGGGACAAGCTCTCGCTACGCGGCTATGTCGGTATCAAATTATTTGGCCGTACGGAAACGTGGACCCGAACGACCGAAAGCGTCGCGACCTGCAGCTAAGCACGAGGCCGCAGCTTGATACAGTTGCCCTTGTGAGCAACAAGGCATTCCAAAGTGGCTTCAACAACCCCGCACGACCCTCCGCTGTGAATCTGCCGCTTGGCTTCCAGTGGGCATCGGCGTTGGCGGGTATCAAGGCAAGTGGAAAACCAGACGTCGCGCTGGCAGTATGTCCGGGCGGGGCCAGCGCTGCGGCGCTTTTCACCAGCAATCAGGTCGTGGCTGCGCCGGTACTCGTCGGCCGCCGCCACCTGACTGCCACGGGCGGGCGCGTCACGGCGCTCCTGGTGAACTCCGGCAATGCCAATTGTGCGACGGGCCTCCCCGGTGTCGAGGCATGCCGTCGTTCGTGCGTCGCGGTTGCCGAGGAGTTCGGCTGCGTTTTCGACGAGGTCTTTCCTTCGTCCACCGGCATCATTGGCGTCCCCCTTCCGTCCGAAAAACTCATGGCGGCAATTCCGGCCGCCAAAGCAGCCCTCGGCGGAAGCTCTGAGCACCTGCTTTCCTTCGCCAACGCCATCCTGACGACGGATAAGAAACGCAAAGTCGCGCGCGCCACCCTGGAGGTTGAGGGTGGCCGGCAGATTCACCTGTTTGGTTGTGCCAAGGGGGCCGGCATGATCGGCCCGCAACTGGTGCCCCATGCCACGATGCTGGTCTACCTCTTTACCGATCTGGAAGCGACGCCCGGGCAGCTTCAGTCGGTGCTGGGGCCCGCTGTGGATTCCAGCTTCAACTCGATCTCCGTAGACGGCGACATGTCTACCAACGACACGGTACTTCTGCTGGCCAGCGGCAAGAGCGGTGTGCAGGCGACAGAAAAGATCTTGTCCGCCTTTGCCGAGGCACTTCGCCTCGTCTGCGAGTCGCTCGCCCACCAGATCGTGGACGACGGCGAGGGCGTGACCCACGTCGTCACGCTGGAGATCACCGGCGCCCGTAACGACGTCGAAGCCCGGCAGATTGCCCGCAATATTGCAGGGTCTCCGCTCTGCAAAACGGCCTGGTCCTCGGCCGATCCCAACTGGGGCCGCCTGCTCTCCGCGGCAGGCTATGCAGGCGTCCCGTTTGACCCCGCGACGGTCTCGATCAATATCGCCGGCCTGCCTGTCTTTGCGGAGGGCGTCCGTTCGCCTCATTTTGATGAGGCTGCGACACACGCCGCCATGAGCGTGCGCGAATACACCATCTCGCTCGACCTCGGTCAGGGTGAAGGCCGGTCCCGCTTCATCACCTGCGATCTCACCCATGAGTACGTCAGCATTAACGCGGACTACGCCACCTAGCACCAGGCGGCCGTCCGCTGACCCTACCAAGGGTCACGCACTAATGGCAGCTCTCAGTCGGCGAAGGTAACTAGCGCAACGACACAGCCCCCATTTATCGTAGAACCGTCACGCGTCGCACGAAGGGATTACCACGCCATGGCCGTCAAGCTCGAAGAAGCCGTTATGCAGGACCTCACCGCCGAGCTCCAGGAGTGGATCGAGGCGTTTGATCAAGTCGTCGCCAGCGATTGGGAACAGGGCGCGGCCGTGCTTTCCGCGCTCCGGACCCGGGCCCGCGAAGCCGGCGTACCGGCCACGGGCGACGTCACGACGCCCTACCTCAACACCATCCCCAAGCACGACGAAGTTCCCTATCCCGGCGACCGCGGACTGGAACGTCGCGTCGAGGCCCTCATTCGCTGGAACGCGATGGCCATGGTGCACAAGCAGAACAAATACGACGCCGGCATCGGCGGTCACATCTCTACCTATTCCTCCCTCGCCACGCTGCTGGAAGTCGGCTTTAACCACTTTTTCCACGCAAAATACAGCGGGGCGCAGGGCGGGCCGGATCAGCCCGGAGACTTCATCTACTTCCAGGGCCACGCCTCGCCCGGTGTGTATGCTCGTGCCTTTTTGGAAGGGCGCTTCGATGAAGCTCGCCTGAAGAACTTCCGCCATGAGCTGCGCGGTGAGCCTGGCCTATCTAGCTATCCGCACCCCTGGTTGATGCAGGATTTCTGGCAGTTCCCGACGGTCTCCATGGGCATCGGCCCGCTGAACGCGATCTACCAGGCGCGCTTCATGAAATACCTGGAAAACCGCAGCCTGATCCCGCATACCGAGCGCAAGGTATGGGCGTTCGTCGGCGACGGCGAGACGGACGAGGTTGACACGTTGGGAGCTATCTCGCTCGCCTCGCGCGAGGGTCTCGACAACCTGATCTTCGTCGTCAACTGCAACCTGCAGCGCCTGGACGGCCCGGTCCGTGGCAACAAGCGCATCATCGATGAGCTCGAAGGCATGTTCCGCGGTGCAGGGTGGAACGTCATCAAGGTGGTCTGGGGCTCCGACTGGGACGAGCTTTTCGAGCGTGACCACCAGGGACTGCTGCTGAAGCGCATGGAAGAGTGCGTGGATGGCGACTTCCAGACCTTCAAAGCTAAGGGCGGCGACTATCTTCGCAAGGAGTTCTTCGGCAAATACCCGGAGCTGCTTAAGCTTGTGGAGGACAAGACCGATGACCAGCTCGCGCGACTGCATCGCGGCGGCCACGATCCCCTGAAGATCTACAACGCCTACAAGCGCGCACTGGAGCACAAGGGTGGACCTACGGTGATCCTTGCAAAGACCGTCAAGGGCTATGGCCTGGGTTCTGCGCAGGCCCGCAACGCCACGCATTCGGAGAAGAAGCTGACCGATGAGGGCCTCTCTGCCTTTGTGGCGCAGTTCGATATACCGCTGCCCGAAGCCGCTGCCAAGGATGCCGCCTTCTATCGTCCGGAGCCGGGCGACCCAGCGATCGCCTATATGCAGGCGCGGCGCGAGACCCTGGGCGGCTACCTGCCCGCGCGCACCGTCGAGGAGCCAACCTTCAAGGCGCCTCCGCTCGACTTCTTCAAGGAGTGGATGGTCGGCTCCAAGGGTCGTTCCCTATCGACAACGACAGGCTTTGTCAGCATCATGCGTGGCCTGCTGAAAGAGCCGACCATGGGCAAGCTAATCGTGCCAATCATCCCTGATGAGGGTCGCACCTTTGGCTTCGAGTCGGTCATGAAACAGGTCAGCATCTACGCGCCGGAGGGACAGAAGTACACGCCCCATGACGCCGATATGCTGCTCGGCTACAGCGAAAAGAAGGAAGGCCAGATTCTTGAGGAGGGCATCACTGAAGCGGGCTCAATGGCCAGCTTCACCGCTGCCGGCACCGCTTACACCAACTACAAGGTGCCAATGGTTCCCTTTTACCTGTATTACTCCATGTTCGGCTTCCAGCGAATCGGGGACATGGCCTGGGCCTTTGCCGATTCACGTGGAAAGGGCTTCCTGATGGGGGGCACGGCCGGCCGCACTACCATGCTCGGCGAAGGTCTGCAGCACCAAGACGGCCACTCTCACCTGCTGGCATCGACCATCCCCACCTGCAAGACCTACGACCCAGCTTACGTGTACGAGATGGTCGTTATTCTGCAGGACGGCCTACGCCGCATGTACGAGGCAGGCGAGGACACCTTCTACTACATCACCATGTACAACGAGGACTACGCCCAGCCCGCGATGCCCGAAGACCAAAGCATCCGCGAGGGAATCCTGAGGGGTATCTACCGCTTCAAGCCAGCCGAGAATGGCCAGGCCACGGTACAGCTCTTCGGTTCCGGCCCAATTCTCAATGAGGCTGTACGCGCCCAGGGGATCTTGGCGGAGAAGTACAAGATTTCAGCCGATATCTGGAGTGTTCCCAGCTATACCGAGCTGCGTCGCGACTGCCTGGACACGGAACGTTGGAATCGCCTGCATCCCGCCGAGCCGGAGCGTAAACCTTTCCTGATCGCAGCCCTTGGTGACGCTCCCGGACCCATCATTGCCGCGAGCGACTACATGAAAGCCTTACCAGACGGCCTTGCCCCGTGGCTGGGATCGCGCCTCGTGACGCTTGGCACCGATGGCTTTGGACGTTCCGACAACCGCGAGCACCTGCGCCGCTTCTTTGAAGTAGACGCCGAGTCCATTGTGGCCGCCACCCTGTCCAAGCTGGCACGTGACGGCGCGCTCCCCGCAGAAACAGCAAGGGCTGCCTTTGCCGACCTGGGGCTTTCCCCTGATGCGCCCAGCGCGGCACACGTTTAGGCTTCACTCCTACAAGATTACGCGCCTGCCCCTGCGATCACCGCGGGGCTCGGAGACACTGCTTGGCTGAAAATCCCCTGTTGCCCAACGCGGAGCTCCGCAGTCTGCATGCTCTCCTTGCACGCGCCTCCAGGCTCCCGCCTGCGTCCCCGCCTGGGCCAGTCCAGGGTAAGGTTACTAGGCGTCGGTCAACCGCCAATTCCCTGGCTGGAAGAGAGGCTCTGTTCGCCGGCACGCTGTTGCAGCTCCGGGGCGGCGACCTCGTCGTTCCCCAGAGTGCGGATCAGGCCTCCTGCTCCGCTCTTTTAAGCCACCCCGGAGCGAGGCCTGCCGGCGAGTCAGCCTGTGTGCAGACATTCGGCAAGGGGGCTGCCCGGCTGGCGCTCTCCGCCGGGCTCGCATCGGCTTTTCACCGTTCGGGCGGGGAGCACCTGGTGCTTGCCTTCATGCAGGCTGGTTTCGCCGAGCCCCAATGGGCGGAAGCGCTGGCATGGGCACAGAGCGAACTGCTTCCCCTGATTGTGGTCTGCGTGGACGCAAGTGGATCGGACGCCTTACGCCCCAGCCAGGCCAGTGAAGCCGGAGTCCCCAACTGGACGACGGTTCAACGGACTGCCGGGCGCTTGAAACTGCCTATTTTGACCGTGGACGGACAGGATGCGGTTGCCGTCTACCGTGTTATGCAGGAGTCTGTTCTGCGGGCACGATCCCAGGGGGGGCCGGCATTGCTTTGGGCGGTGCTGCCCTCGGAGAAAGAGCAAGAGAAGGCCCGCGCAGGGTCCGTGTCCCCACTCGCGCGCCTCGAACACTATCTCCGCACGCGCAAAATCTCCTTCTCTCCACTCAGGGAGTGAGGGTTTAGAGGATGACTCACCGGGGGCACAGGGCTGCCAGTCAGGCCTCTCGCCGCATTACACTGGAGCCATGCTCCCCAGGCAGTATGTCTTGCGTCCTCGTTTGTTTGGTCTGACCTTTGCCATCTTCGGTCCGGGCCTTCTCTCTCTGGCGGCAAGTGCGCAAAGTTCAAGCTACCCGTCCTTGCCCGTCCCGCAGGTTGTCTCTCCAGACACCCTGCCAGCTTTGCCCGTGGCCAACAAGCCCCCGCAGCCACAGGTAGTGCAGACACAGGCTCAGGCTCCACAGCAGCAGACATCGCCACAACAATCACAGCCGGTTGCACCCAGTCCACTCGATGCGCCGCTGCCCGCACCCGCGACCCCGCCGCAGCCGGGTTATACCAATCCCTTGGAAGCGCCGACCGCACCCGCAGTGAATACCGCGCCGATACCGCAGCAGCCCACCTACGGCAACCCGCTGGAGCAGCCAGTCGCTCCTCGACCAGGGCAGCCGGCGGCTGCGCCCGTGGAGATCGCCCCGCCGTCCCCGGTCGCCTCGCTTCCTTCCTTTCCGACTGATTATCCCATCCTCGAGCAGAGCCATAAGGACCATCTCGGCTCCACATATATCCCGGATGACAGCTGGGTCTACCCCGAGGCGCTGCGCCTGTACTCGATGGGCTACCTGGACTCGGCGTTCATCAGCATGCGTCCCTGGACCCGGCGCAGCCTCCTGCACATGCTGGAGAAATCCGCTGCTGCGATTCAAGACGGGCAAAATGAGCAGGCGCAGAGCATTTATGCCCGCATAACGACCTATCTGAACGCGGAAATTCCCGGGCCGGATGGCACACTCAGCACGGCTATGAGCCGTGGTGCGGTGTATGGTCTGGACACCGTGTACTCCCGCTTCATGGGCATCAGCGGACTGACCCTGCGCGACAGTTATCACCTTGGGCAGACGATCGCCAATGATTACGGTCGGCCGTACCAAGCAGGTTTCAATAACCTAACCGGCTTTTCCACAGTCAATGAGTGGAATCGCTTCTCGCTCTATGTTCGGGGCGAGTATCAGCATGCACCGTCGGCTGCCGGTTACAACTTCGATCTTTCGTCCTATCTTTCTTCCATCGACGAGATTTTGCCGTTCGCACCGCCAAACCAGCCCCAGGACACGATTCCCTACGGGCCCATCGCTACCGCGAATCCGTTTCGCCTCCAGGAAGCAAACCTCTCCGTTCATCTGCTCGGCCATGAGATTTCGGGTGGTAAATCCGACGCATGGCTCGGGCCGGCCCAGGGCGGAGCCATGGCCTGGAGCAACAATGCCGAAAATATCTACTCGTTCCGCATCAATCGCGTAGAGCCGATGCACATTCCTTACTTCAGCAACGTCTTTGGGCCGCTGCGGTATGACTTCTTTGTCGGCTCGTTGAAAGGACACACCTCTCCGAACGAGCCCTGGGTGCACTCGGAAATGTTCTCTCTACGACCGACGAACAATTTCGAATTCAGCTTCCAGCGAACCGTCATTTGGGGCGGCAAGGGTCACTCCCCGGTAACCCTGCACACCTTTTTCCGAAGCTTCTTCTCCCTCGACGATACAGAGAGTGATCCTGCGGACAAGAATTCTCCTAATGATCCGGGTGCACGCTACAGCGATTTCAGCTTTTCCTGGCGGCTTCCGTACCTGCGGCATTACGTCACGCTGTACACCGATTCCATCGCGCATGACGACGTATCGCCTATCAGCGCACCCAGACGGGCGGCGTATCGGCCAGGCCTTTATATCTCTCAATTGCCGCACCTGCGGAAGATGGACCTGCGCGTCGAGGCAGCCAGCACCGACACCTCGACCCTGCGCAGTGTGAATGGCGTGTTCAATTACTTCGAAGGGGTGCAGCGGAACGGCTATACAAACAAGGGCTTCATCATGGGAGACTGGATTGGGCGTGAGGCCAAGGGCGGCCAGGCATGGCTCACGTACCACCTGTCCGGTAATGAATGGATCCAGCTGGAGTACCTGAACAAGAAAACGCCCAAGGACTTCATCGCTTCGGGGACCACGCAGAATCAAGTCAAGTTCGAAGTCGTTAAACGACTCCGACCGGACGTCGAATTAGACGCCTGGTACCAGTATGAACACTGGATCGCCCCTGTTTATCAGTCGACGCACCAGACGGACAACGTCTTCGCCTTTCAGTTCACCTTCTACCCGAAGCTCCGCGACCACGGAGCGCACCTGAACGCGAAATAGCCCTGGAGAAGCAGAAGGGCGGGCTGAAGCCCGCCCTCTGCTTTCGGTTCCCCGTAGCCCCTAGCTGCTCGGCTGACGTTCTGCTGCGACGCACCCGCGGAAGTAATCCACAGAGCGCGTCAGTCCCTCACGAAGGAAGATCTTCGGCTCCCATCCAAGCAGGCGCCGCGCTTTGCTGATGTCAGGCTGGCGTTGCTTGGGATCATCCTGCGGGAGAGGCTTGAAAATGATCTCGCAGTCGGAACCGAGAAGGCTCTGAATCTCCTTGGCGCACTCCAGGATGGTCCACTCTACCGGATTGCCGATGTTGGTCGGATCGTGCTCGTCCGACTTCGAGAGTCGAACGATCCCCTCAATCAGGTCGGAGACGTAGGTAAAGCTGCGGGTCTGCGACCCATCTCCATATACGGTCAGCGCCTCGCCACGAAGGGCCTGCATCATGAGATTCGAAATTACCCGGCCGTCATTGGCCTGGAGCCGTGGGCCGTAGGTGTTAAAGATGCGAACCATGTGCGTATTGACATTGTGGTAGCGCAGATACGCGGAGACAGCAGCCTCCGAGAAGCGCTTCGCCTCGTCATACACCGAGCGTGGACCGATCGGATTGACATTGCCCCAGTAACTCTCGACCTGGGGGTGCACCTCTGGATCGCCGTAGCACTCCGAGGTCGAAGCATGCAGGTAGCCTGCGTTGTAGCGCCGAGCCAGTTCGAGCGTGTTCAGCGTGCCTGCAGATCCAACCCGAAGGGTCTCCACGCCCAGCCGCATGTAGTCGACCGGGCTCGCGGGTGAAGCGAAGTTGAAGATGTAGTCCACATGGCCAAAATCAAAGGGCTCGCAGATATCCTGCTGTTCATAACGGAACCGTGTTTCGGTTTCCAAATGCTTAAGGTTTGCCAGATTCCCGGTGGCAAGATTATCCACGCCGAGCACCTGGTGACCTTCGGCCAGGAGAGCGTCGCACAGGTGCGAGCCGAGAAACCCGGCTGCACCTGTGACAAGAATCATTTGTCCGCTTTGGTTCATGACGCGACCGTCACCGTCTCACGCACCGGCGTCACAGCCGAGCGCCCCACACTGATATAGGTGAATCCGTGCTCCAGCATGGTGCGTGGATCATAGAGATTGCGACCATCCACAATGATCGGGTAGCGCATCGCCTCATGAAGACGGCGAAGATCCAGCTTCGAGAACTCCTGCCAGTCGGTGAGAATGAGCAGCGCATCGGCGTCCTTGGCCGCCTGCTCCACTGATTCCACGTAACGCAACTGCTTGGACTCGGGCATTTCCGCCTTTGCGCGGTCCATGGCGGCGGGATCGTAGGCGTCGATGCTGCAGCCCTCTGCGAGCAGCATCTCGATCAGATCGATGGCCGGGGATTCCCGGATGTCGTCCGTCTCTCCCTTGAAGGCCAGACCGAGTACAGCGAGGCGCTTGCCGCGCAGTGTCCATAGGGCAGAGCGGACCTTGCCGAGGAACCGCTTCTTCTGCTGCACGTTGATCTTTTCCACTTCATGCAGCAGCTGGAAATCTACGCCAAGCTGGGCTGCAACTGAACGGAACGCGGCCACATCCTTCGGGAAGCAAGAGCCACCATAGCCGATACCCGGACGCAGGAACTTCGGGCCGATGCGCGAATCCAGACCGATGCCACGGGCTACCTGCTCCACGTTGGCATCCGCTGCCTCGCAGAGATTCGAGACCGCGTTAATGAACGAGATCTTCAAGGCCAGAAAAGCATTTGAAGCGTGCTTGATGATCTCTGAGCTCTTGGTGGAGGTCAGCAGAAGCGTAGGCGGGGCGCTCGCCGAGCACATGCCACCAATTGGGTTTTCAAAGCCGTAGTAAGCACCCGTCGTGAGAGGCGCATAGATGGCCTCCAACAACTGGGCTGCCCGTGTGCTGTCTGCCCCGACGACGATCCGATCCGGGTGCAGGAAGTCCTCGACAGCCGTACCTTCGCGCAGGAACTCGGGGTTCGATACCACATCGAACATGTCCCGCTGCACGCCGTTTCGCTCGATCACACGACGAATCCATTCGTTGGTGTAAACCGGCACCGTGCTCTTTTCGACGATCACCTTATAGGAGGTGATGTGGCGCGCGATTTCACTCGCCACTGCCTCAACATAGGACAGATCCGCGTCGCCGGTCTCCGACTGCGGCGTTCCGACGGCGATGAAAATTGCGTCGCTGCTTTGCGTGGCCTCGGCCAGATCCGTGGTGAACCGGACCCGCCCGTTGCAGTACCGGGTCATCAACTCCGGCAGGTGCTTTTCATGAATGAGGGTGTCCCCGCCCCGCAGCGCGGCGACTTTGCGCTCATCGTTGTCCACGCACACGACCTGGTGGCCCATCTCTGCAAAGCACATGGCCGCTACCAGGCCCACATACCCCGATCCCACAACTGCAATCTGACTCGCTGTCTGCATGGTTCTCCGTACCCCAAACCCAGGGTGGATCAATCTTGACGAAAGTAGCTTTATCCTACAGTTCCTTCGGAGATACCGCCATCCCCCACAGGAGTGTTACCTGGGCGGCATCAGTCACCGTTCTCGCGTAAACTATGGGTAATGACCTCGGAAAGTCTCGAGTCCAACACCAGGCCCGCGGGTATGCCTGCGTCCGCCTCCCTTGCCGACTCGCCTCGGGGAGACACGACCCTTTCCGACTCGCTTCTGGTGATTCGCAAGCGCAAGTGGCTCATCATTCTGGCGGCCCTGCTTGGTTTGGCATACGGCTACTACAAGGCGTCTACCCAGCCCCGCCTCTATATTGCCTACGGCAACATCGAGATACGTAGCGGCGCGGCTTCCGAGTACCGCGTCAATGCGGCTCCTTTGGCCGAAGACACGTACGATATCCCGACACAAACGGCCATTCTGAAGAGCGATACTCTTCTGCTCACCGTGGCACGCGATCTTGATCTGCCCAACAATCCTCAGTTCACCGGCGCACGGGGTCCTGGGCCGCACGTCAGCATTGACGATCCGATTGTTCGCGCCAATATGCTTGGCGCCCTGCAGGGCGACATTACGATTGAGCCGATGCCGAAGACGGATATCGTGCGGATCTCGTGCAGCACACTGGATCCGAAGTTGTCCGCCGATATCGTTAATAAGCTGATTCGCGAGTATCGCCAAAACAGCTTTGAATCGCGGTATAACGCGACGAAGACGGTGTCTAACTGGCTTTCAACGCAGCTGGACGACTTGAAGCAGCAGGTTGAGGCCTCCCAGGAACAGATGATTGACCTGGGCAAGCGCCTGGGTGTTCTGGGCTTTGATACGAGCCATAACGAGATCACTTCCGGCATCGACGACCTGACGCGTGCCGCGAGCCAGGCACAGATTACCCGTATCGTGACCGAGTCACGGTACCGTGTTCTCACAGGCATGGACCCCAGTGCGCTGGATGCTTCCGTCGGTAGTGTCAGCGGCCAGTCGGACTCTGCGCTGAATGGCCTCCGGAGCCAGCGCGAAACGCTGAAGGCCCAACTCAGCGGACTCGATATTACCCTTGGCGAAAATAACGCGACGATAAAGGCGCTCAACGCCCAGATCAATACGATCGACCAGCAAATTCGAGACGAGCAGAGCCGTGTGCTGGCCCAGGCGCGGGAAAACCTCGTCGCCGCCCGGGCTGGCGAGACCCAGACGCGCAGCGCACTGGAAGAAGCCAAGGCCAACGCCTACAAGCTGCGCGATGATCTGGTGGAATACACCATTCGGCAGCGTGAGTTTGAATCCAATCGCAGCCTTTATGAAGGTCTGTTGCAGCGCCTGCGAACGGCCGGGGTCCAGGCGGGCCTTGAATCGCAGGAGATCGACATTGTCGACAACGCGGTTCCTCCGGTCGGGCCGTCCCTGCAACCAAAGGGTTCCATCCTCCTTGTGAACACAGTGACCTTTGCCGGCATCGCGCTGATCCTGGCCTTCATTCTTGAGAGCCTGGACACCAGCCTGAGCAGTGTTGCGGAGATCGAGGAGATCTCAGGCCTGCCTTCCCTGGCGCTAATTCCCAAGACGCGCCGATCGGCCGACCCAAGTTCCCAGACGGCTGCACAGCGCAATCTGCTGGTACTGACCAGCCCCAAATCCCAGTTTGCCGAAGCCTTCCGCGCTCTGCGCACCTCCCTGCTGCTATCGGTTGCAGGACGTGAGCCGCAGACCATCCTGCTGACCAGCGCTACGCCGTCTGAGGGTAAGACGACAGCGTCCCTCAACCTGGCGGCGGTGCTGGCGCAGCGTGACGTTCGTGTCCTCCTCATCGATGCGGATCTTCGCCGGCCTACCGTGCACCATCGCTTTGGCCTGAATGGCAAGATCGGCTTGACGTCCATTCTGATTGGCAATATGACCCTGGCTGAGGCTGTTCAGAAGATTCCCGATCTCCCCACCCTGGACGTACTGACGAGCGGACCCATTCCTCCCTTTCCCACGGAGATGCTGAGCTCGGACACAATGCGCAAGCTCCTGCAGGAAGCCCGGGGCATCTACACGCACGTCGTGCTGGATTCGCCACCCTTGCTATCAGTGACGGACAGCGTCGTCCTGGCCCGTGAGGCGGACGCGGTAGTCCTGATCGTGCGGCACGGAAAGTCGACCAAGCATGCCGTTCGCCGTGCACGCGACCTGCTGCTCCGCTCCGGTGCCAAGCTCTCCGGCATTGCCCTCAATGCGGTTGATCTAAGCTCCCCCGAGTACTACTCCTACTATGGCTATTCAGGCTATGCAGGGTACGCTTCTGCGGGTGTAGACAGCAATGCGTGGGAGTCGCAGACCAGCAATCCTTCCAAGCAGGATGGTGCCAAGTGAACGCCTCAACTCACTCACCCTCAGGATGCGGCACTCTGCTCCGATTGTTTCTTCTGCTCGCTGCATCCTGCCTGACTGCCGGGGTCGCTCGTGCGCAATATACCGGGCCTGCAACCTCTGCCGACCATGGTGTGGTTGCAACAGCCACTGCGGACCAGTCGATGTTGTACCCGACAACGCCGGAACCTATGCTGGCCGCCGGGGATGAGATCAGCCTGCGTCTGTTCGGCATTCCCGATTACACCTTTGCGGGCAGGATCTCCGTCGATGGTTCGGTCTTGTTGCCGCTGGTCGGCGTCACCCACCTGCAGGGCCTCAGCCTTATCGAGGCGGAACAGTTTATTGCGAAGCGCTTACGGGATGCCGGCCAGTACCGGGATCCGCAGGTGATTCTCACCGTGGTTGAGGGACCAAACGCCACCATCACGCTGGCGGGCGAGATGCACGGCGTGGTCCCGGTAGTCGGCACACGCGGGCTCTATGCGGCGCTTTCTGTGGGTGGGGGGCTGCCTTCTTCTGCCAGCCGCGTGGTTACGGTCTTACGACCCGGCCGTACAGAGCCCATTTCCGTTGACCTGGGCAATGATCCGGTCCACAGCGCCGCAGCCAATATTCCCCTGTTTCCGGGTGATACCGTGATCGTCTCCAGGATTGGCGTCGTGTATGTCTCGGGCGAGTTCCGTAATCCCGGCGTGGTGCCCATATCGAACTACGGTCCGCTGACCCTTTCACAGGTTTCGGCCCAGGTAGGCGGCCCCATCTATAGCGCCAAGTACAGTGAACTGCACATCATTCGCACCGTTGGGGATCACCGCACCGTCACAACCATGAACATCAGAGATGTGCTCTATGGCAAGGCGCCGGATCCTATCATGCAGCCGAATGACATCGTCTTTCTGCCGCCGAGTGGCCTGAAGCAAAGCTTCGCGAACGGCAGCTTTGGCTCGATCCTGGGCGTGCTTTCCTTTGCGCTGGCCACGATCTACAGCATCCGCTAAGGCGCCGATTCTCTTGAAGCCGTGTGTCCGTCTCGCCTACCTGGTGAGCCATCCGATCCAGTACCAGGCTCCCCTGTTGCGGCGCATCGCCCGGGAACCGGACATCGACCTCACCGTCCTGTTTGGCTCAGACTTCTCCGCCCGGGGCTATCAGGACCGGGGCTTTGGTGTGGCCGTGACCTGGGACGTGCCTTTGCTGGAGGGGTACCGGTCCCGCGTTCTGCCTGCTCTGCGCGATAACGGGACAGTGACCGCTACGACACCGCTAAGCCGCGGCATCCTGCGGGCTCTGCTGGACGATAGTGGACGGCCGGCCTTTGACGCGCTCTGGGTGCATGGCTACGCCAGCGTGAACGCCCTGCGAGGGATCGCTTCGGCACGGCTCCTCGGCATACCGACGCTGCTGCGCGCAGAGGGCTGGTCAGGTGACCGGCCGCGCAGCCTGGGCAAGAGAATGGCGAAGCGAGCTTTCTTCGGGGTGTTACGACCGCTGATCACCGCGACGCTGCCCATCGGTTCTTACAATGCGGCGTACTGGCGGGAGTCTTTGGGCGAGGACCTTCGACAGTTTCCGATGCCGTATGCCGTCGATAATGCTTTCTTCACGCAGAAGGCAGCCGAGGCTCAGGATCAGCTGGACAGCCTGCGAGCCACACTGGGTTTGCAGGCGGGGAGACCGATCATCCTGTTTGCCTCCAAGCTTCAGCAACGCAAGCACGCGGATCACCTGGTGGAGGCTCTGCAGCAAGTCGCCACGCAGCACGGGACGCGGCCTTATCTGCTGGTGGTCGGTGATGGCGAGGAACGGGGCCGCTTGGAAGAGCTCGCTCTCGCGCGGGGCCTCGCACACGATGTGCGCTTTCTGGGCTTTCGCAACCAGTCGGAACTCCCGGCCTTTCTCGCGCTCGCAGATGTCTTCGTCCTGCCTTCGCGTCATGAGCCATGGGGCCTGATCGTGAATGAGGCGATGGCCGCCGGCTGTGCCGTGATCGTCTCTTCTGATGTAGGTGCCGCGCCCGATCTCGTCCAGAACGGAGTGAGTGGGTTCGTCTATCCGGTGGGCGATGTGAATGCACTGGCAGAGGCACTTTTGCGCGTCCTTGCGTCTCCAGATACGGCCAGGCACATGGGGCAGGCTGGGCGCGAGCGCATCGCAAGCTGGGACTTTGAAGCGGATGTTGCAGGCTTGCGGCAGGCGCTCGCCTTTGCCACGGGACGGCTCCGGCCATGACCTCTGCAACCGCGAGTCGTTGGTATGCTAGGGCCAGCTATCCGGCATGAGAATTCTGCACATCGTGGGCACCATTAACCCTGCCGCAGGTGGCCCCACAGAGGCCATTCGCATGCTGGTGCGCTACGCGCCGGAAGGCTACACCTCCGAGCTGGCGACGCTGGATGATCCGCAAGCGCCCTTTCTGGGGGATCTTCCCTTTCCCGTGCACCCCCTGGGAGAGGCGCGGCAACGCTGGTATGCGCCACGGTTTCTGCCCTGGCTGCGCACCAACCGTAGCCGCTTCGACGGGGTCATTGTGCACGGCCTGTGGGAGTACACAGGTTTCGGGGCCATGCGCGCCTTCGCCGGCCACGTGCCATACATGGTTTTTGCGCACGGCATGCTGGATCCCTGGTTCAAGCGCACCTATCCCGCCAAACATCTGAAGAAATGGCTTTATTGGTTACCCGCGGAGTTCTGGGTGCTTCGTCGCGCGCATCGGGTGCTGTTTACAACGGCCTTGGAGCGGGATCTGGCGGCGCAGAGCTT
Organism: uncultured Acidobacteriaceae bacterium; assembly: GCA_964247615.1. GTDB lineage: Bacteria > Acidobacteriota > Terriglobia > Terriglobales > Acidobacteriaceae > Granulicella. The sequence continues at coordinate 5,420 of CAXTVC010000056.1, read as the reverse complement.
TGCCCTGCATCACTGGAAGTCGATGGTGGTCCCCCTTGGCTCGGAGCGGCCCCCGGCACCCCGTGAGGCCCTGCTGGCCGCCTTTGCCGCTCGCTGCCCGGAGCTTGCCGGAAGACGCTTTCTGCTGTTTCTGGGGCGCATTCATCCGAAAAAGGGCTGCGATCTGCTGGTTCGTGCCTTTGCCGAGATCGCCGCGGCACATCCTGACCTGCACCTGGTCATGGCTGGCCCTGATCCCAAAAACTGGCGCGCCGAGCTGGAGGCGGTGCTTACCCAGGCCGGGATGCAGGACCGCGTGCATTGGCCCGGGATGCTGCAGGGCGAGGCAAAGTGGGGTGCTTTCGCCGCCTCGGAGGCCTTCATTCTGCCATCGCACCAGGAGAACTTTGGCATCGCTGCCGTGGAGGCTCTTGCTTCGGGCCGGCCGGTGCTGCTCGCAGAGCCCGTGAATATCGCCCCGGACGTGAAAGCCGCCGGCTGTGCGCTTGTGGAAGCTGACACGCTCGAGGGGACCCACAAACTGTTGCAGCGCTGGCTCGCTCTCAGCCCCGAGGAGCGGGAAAGTATGGGCAAGCGCGCCCTTGCCACCTTCGAAAGCTGCTACGACATGCGGCGAAACACCGAAGCGATCCTGCACGCCTTTGACCGGAAGACCGCCGAGGGTGCACGTTACGCCGCTCAGGCCGGCACGGAGGCTCACTAGCCATGCCGCGGCAGGCTGAATATCGGGCATCGGACCATATTGGAGCCGAACATGGGTTCGACGCTTACACTCGGCCTGCATTCTCCGTGGGCAATCGTGCACGTCGGGCCGTCTGGAATCTGTGCTGGTTGTTGCTGTACCGGCCGTCGCCCCGGCCCCTGCATGCCTGGCGAGCAATGCTGCTGCGGCTCTTTGGAGCGCGGCTTGGTCCCGATTGCCACTTCTATCCGGGTTCCCGTATCTGGGCGCCCTGGAACCTGCAGTGTGAGGATCACGTTGCGGCCGCGGACGGCGTTGAGATCTATAACCCGTCGCCCATCGAGCTAGCCTCCCATGTGATCCTCTCGCAGGGTTGCTACCTCTGCGGTGCCACGCATGACTACAACGACCCGGCCTTTCCGCTGCTGAGCTACCGCATGCGGCTGGCCCCCTATGCCTGGATCTGTGCGCGAGCAATGGTGGCGCCCGGAGTGCAAATCGGTGAGGGCGCTGTACTGGGCCTGGGTTCGGTGGCGACGCGCGATCTGCAGCCATGGACGGTGTACAGCGGCAACCCCGCACAGCCGGTGCGTGAGCGCACGCGGCACCCCGACGTGGCTCGGGTCGGGGTGGACACCGGAGACGTACCGCATTGATCTCAATCCTGATTCTGACAAAGAACGAGGAGCAGGACCTGCCGGGGTGTCTCGACTCGGTGGCGTGGAGCGACGACGTGCATGTCTTTGACTCCGAGAGCACGGACCGGACCGTGGAAATTGCCCGCAGCCGGGGCGCCACGGTGACTACCCGTGCCTTTGATGGCTATGCGCGGCAGCGGAATGCTGCCCTGCAGCTACCATTCCGGCATACCTGGGTGCTGGTGCTGGATGCCGATGAGCGCCCCACGCCAGAGCTCTCGGCGGAGTTGCACGCCGCGGTGCAGACAGCAGGGGACGCGATCTCGGCCTTTCGCCTGCAAAGACGGGATTTTCTGTGGGGAACGTGGCTGAAGCATGCGCAGTTGACGCCATTTTATGTGCGTGTGCTGCGCCCGGAGCGCGTCCACTACTCGCGCGATATCAACGAGATCGTCGAGGTGACCGGGGCCATCGGTGAACTGCAGGCACCCCTTGATCACCTGGCTTTTTCCAAGGGCCTGAGCCACTGGGTAGCCAAACACAACGGGTATTCAAGTAAGGAAGCCGAGTTGCTGGCGAGCGGTGCGGCGGTCCAGGCAGCTTCCTGGCGAGAGGCATTGTTTGCCTCAAACTTTCATGAGCGCCGCGTGGCCCAGAAAGCCATCTTTTACAAGCTTCCGGGCCGCCCGCTCATCAAGTGGATGTACATGATGTTCGTTCGAGGCGCCATTCTCGACGGCCGTGCAGGAATGACTTACGCTACCCTGCAGGCCTTTTACGAGTATTTGATCGAAACCAAACGTATTGAGCTTTTGCGGCGGCGCGCGGGTAAGCCTTTGTGAGAGGTACCTACGCCCGCAACTTGGCGAGAAGGTCGGTGGGGTGCACGGGCTTGGCCAGGATTTCGAACTCATGACCCTGCGCTCGCGCGCGCTCCAGCAGATCAGCGGTGGCTGCCTGACCGGAGAACAGAAGAATTTTGCAGTTAGGCAGCTTGGCGCGGGTCTGAATTGCCGCTTCGATGCCGGTCATGCCTGTCATGATGACATCGCTGATGAGCATGTCGGGATGGAAGCTTTCAAGCGCATCGATCGCCTTTTCCCCGCTATAGACGGCTCGTGCTTCGAAACCGGCCTGGTTGAGAATGATCGCCAGCGTGTTGGCAATGACCTGTTCATCGTCCGCGACGAGAACGCGAGGTTTGCTGCCGGTCGTGGTGGTATCTGCCATGAATCCTGAGTGCCCTTCCTGATGACGCATCTTCGACGTTGCGGGTGAGACCGCTAGCCCCTGCTATCTTACGCTGTGTTGCACACTTCACGATTGCCGAAGCGTGAGACGGGGATCTGGGACGGGCGATCCCGTTTCGGGATGATCTTCACGATGGTACCCTGAACGAGATGGTTGACCTCCACCACCATCTCCTGCCGGGCCTCGATGATGGCTCCCCTGATCTCGCGACCTCGGTGGAGATGGCACGCATCGCGGTTGCGGACGGCATTACCCACGTCGTCTGCACACCCCACGCCAACAGCCGCTTCACCTACGATCCGGAGGTGATACGAGGGCGTGTAGCCGAGCTGCAGGCGACCCTTGTTGCGCAGGAGATTCCGCTGGTGCTGGGCCAGGGATGCGATTTTCACCTGACCTATGACAACGTGCAGGATGCGATCGCGCACCCCTCCCGCTACTCCATCAACGGCCGGGAGTACCTGCTGATCGAACTGCCCGACTACACTTTGTCTCCCAACCTGAAAGACACGTTCTACGAGCTGCGCCTGGCCGGTCTGACGCCGATCTTGACGCACCCGGAGCGCAACCCTGTGCTGCAACGCGATCCCCAGCGAATGCTGCCGTGGCTGCGCGACGGTCTGCTTGTGCAGGTCACCGCCGGGTCCGTGACGGGCGCCATGGGACGCGAGGCAAAGCGGGTTGCGGAACGCCTGCTGGCCAATCGATGGGTCCATTTCCTGGCCACGGACGCACACGATACCAAACGTCGACCACCGCACATGCGTGAGGCACGGGATGTGGTCTCCAAGCGGTTTGGCTCGTTGTACGCCGATTTGTTATGCCGGGACAATCCGATGGCCGTGTTCCAGGGCCAGCCCCTGGGTGAGCTGGATGAAGAAGTTGACCTCTTCCATCCGAAGCCGCTCAAGCAGAGTTGGTGGGACCGTCTGTTTCGTAAATAGCGGGCGTCCCTCTCCAAGGAGATCCCGTTATAGGCCCAGTCCACCATCCACGGCGAGGAGCTGTCCAGTGATGAAGTGGGGTGCCGTCGCAAAGAAGAGCACGGCAGAAGCCACATCGCCGGGGGTCCCGTTGCGCTTCATCGGCGTTTTGGCAGCGAAGTGCTCGTAGCCGCCGCCCGCCTCGCCTGTGGTGACGATCATGCCGGGAGCGACACAATTGACGCTGATGTCCGGCGCCCAGCCCTTGGCCATCGTCTGGGACAGCATGTGCAATGCCGCCTTTGAGGTGCAGTAGTGCCCGTGTGTCGCCCAGGGATGAATCCCGCCCAGTGACCCGATGTTCACAATCCGTCCCTTAGCCTGCTTGAGGTGCGGGTACGCGGCTTTTGCCACCAGGAAGGGTCCGCGCGTGTTTGTGGAGAACATGGCGTCCCACTGCTCGGCCGTGATGGACTCGAGAGGTGCCGTTTCAAAGGATCCGGCGTTGTTGACGAGCAGATCCAGGCCGCCGAAGTTGTCGGCTGTTGCGGAGACGGCAGCTTGCACACTTTCCTCGTTCCCGACGTCGCATTGGACGGCGAGAGCGCGATGCCCGAGTGACTGCAGTTCACGCAGGGTCGACTCGGCTTCCACACCGGAGCCGCGGTAGGTGATGGCGACATCCGCACCAGCGCGCGCCAGTTCCAGGGCAAGCACACGGCCGATACGCTTTGCCGCACCGGTCACCAGTACACGGCGGCCGTCCAGGCCCTCATGGCCCGGGAGTTTGCCTGCCAGGCTCACTGGGGGCTGCCCGGCTTCGGGGCTGTGTCAGGGGAGGGCTGCGTTGTGGCTGGCGTGTTCGCCGGGGGCGTGACCTGCAAAGGCGATACCGGGGATGCAGGCGGCGGAACCGTTGTCGCTGGTGCTGCCCTCTTGTGTTCCTGGACGCCGGGTTCAGCCGCCGCCGGCCGGTCCCCGTTCTCCCCGTACTGAGAGATCTGTGCCCTGGGCCGTTCCAGCTTGACCAGCACCTGCTTGCCCTCGTTGGTGAGGTCAAAGTCGGTGGCGTACGTGGCGAACCCACCCGAGATTACCTGAATGGTGACATGGCTTCCGATCTCAAGCAGATCGAGCGAAGCTTTGCCATCCGGATCGGTTTTGGTCTCCAGGTTGGCGATCAGCTTGCCATCCCGGACGGCGCGGAAAACCACCGAGGCATTCGGCATCGGTTTCTGATTGAAGGCTTTTTCCACAACCACGGCTACCTCTGCGGTGGGCAGCGGGGCCTTGTAGCCCCGGCCATGCCGATCCCCCTGGGCTTCGCCAGCCAAAGACAGACAAGACATGCAGCCGAGACTGAGTACTGCGATCCAGCGTCGAGAGGTCGGAACGTGCTGTGACATTGGGCAGATTCTATCGCGTCGCGGCTCCCACTGTCGCTTTGGCGAGGAAGCTGGCCGGTGCGCCAAAGGTTGAGTGTCATTCACGCAGATTTCACGAGGAGCGGTTGACAGTCACAGACCGGCGGGGATACATTAGCAGTCGGCAGTAGAGAGTGCCAACGCTCGGCGAAGTGGTCGATTCGGGCGATGCACTCTCGGCACGTACCCCAAAGTTCCCAGGAGAAAGCACAATGGCATCCAGCAAATTTACGCCGCTTCACGACCGCATTCTGGTCCAGCGTCTCGAAGAGACCGAGACCATGCGCGGTGGCATCATCATCCCCGATTCCGCCAAGGAAAAGCCGCAGCAGGGCAAGGTCATTTCGGTTGGTAAGGGCAAATCCAACGACGAAGGTAAAGTTTTCCCGCTTGACGTCAAGGGTGGCGATACCGTGCTGTTCGGCAAGTATTCCGGGACCGAGATCAAGCTCGACGGCGAAGACTTCCTGATCATGCGTGAGGAAGAAGTCCTCGGCATCCT
>CAXTVC010000055.1:0-21649 GCA_964247615.1 uncultured Acidobacteriaceae bacterium | reverse complement strand
TCGGCTCTAGCGCGTGGAGGCACCAGGCCTCGGAGGTGCGGGGATGCAGGAGCTCATGGATCGGGCTCCCGTACCGGTGCGGGGTTATTCGTAGACCATGTTTAGGATGGTGGCTTGAACTTGCGTCGTGCCAGAGTTTTCGCCAACCGTGACGGTGACGGTGACTGGGTTTGTGAGTGGGCCGATGTTGAGGCTGCGATTGAAGGCGTACAGGGAGTATTCGGCACCTGTGCAGGTGCCGGTCGAGCCGGTCGATTGGCCCGCGAGTTTTTGAAGGTAGATCACGACCGGCTTTCCGTTGATTTGGCCGTGGAAGACGTAGTTTGTTCCCTGCTGCACGAAGGAACCGGCAGGGACGGTAATGAAGCTGGTACCGATTTCGATGCTGAGTGGGTTTGTGAGGGGATCCGCACCTGGAACGAAGACGGCGTGCAGCGTGTAATTGTCTTCATCGAAGCGAGCTGTATCGAGGTCGACCAGCAGATCCCGGGCGTCGATGCTGCAAAAAGGGATCAGGGCGGAGAACCTGGCGACGAAGGCATCATAGTCTCCACCGCCGTAGGTGGGCTGGTACGCATTGGGAGTGGTGGGGAAGGTGGAAGCGAAGCTGTTGTAGTTGCCCGTGGTGTAGCCGGCAACATAGGCGTTTCCGGCTGGGTCCAGCGCCACTCCGTCAACGCCGTCCGTGGCCTTGCCGCCAAGGAAAGTGGAATACAGGAGGGCGGAACCGGCGGCGTTGAGGCGGGTGAAGAAAGCATCTCCATAGCCACCGCCGTAGGTCTTTTGGAAGGCGTCGGGGGTGGTGGGGAAGTTGGCAAGATGGGTAGACCCGGCGATGTAGGCGATGCCGGCAGAATCAACGGCGATGCTGCTGGTGCCAAGTGCCATGAAGTCAGCTTTCCCATTGTTGCCTGCAATGTAGGTGGAGTAGACCAACGCCGTGCCAGCAGGGTTCAGCTTGGAAACAAAGAGGTCCCTGCAGCCTGCGCAATCAGTAGTTTCAAAGGCACCACGGGTGGTGGGGAGGTCATTCGTGTAGGTGAATCCAGTGATGTAGGCGTTGCCGGCGGAGTCGACGGCGATGGCGTCGGAGTCGGCGGTGACTCCCAGGCGGGTGGAATAGAGCAGGGCGGAGCCGGTGGCATTGAATTTCGTGACGAAGGTGGTTCCGATAGAAGAGAACGCACCGGGTGAGATGGGGAAGTTGTTTGTATTGGTATAGCCGGTGAGGAGGATGTTGCCGGACTTGTCGAGGGCAAGGCCGCTGAGTGTGGAATTTCCGTATGCGTCGCCGAGCAGAGTGGAGTAGACGAGGAACGAGCCGGTAGGGTCGAACTCTGTCAGGAAGATATTTCCACTATATTGGCGGGCGTTGGTTGATGTCTTGTAAGCGCCGGGCGTGGTGGGGAAGTCGCCTGAGTAATTGTCTCCTCCGAGATAGGCGTGGCCGGTACTGTCGACCGCAAGGGCCTGAGCACCGTCGCCAGTTGAGCCGCCGATCAGGGTTGAATAGACAAAGCCGGTGCCGGTGGGATTGAGCTTGCTGAGAAAAGCCGTCCTGCCGCCGCGGGAGGTGCGCTGAAAGGCGCCTGGAGTGGTGGGATAGTCCACAGTGTCGGTGGATCCGGCGACGTAGGCGTCACCGGCAGCATCGACACAGATGCTGGTACCGTCGGTGCTCCTGGAGCCGGTGGTGTCGCTCTGCAGCCCCCCGAGAGTGGTGGAGTAGAGGAGGGCGGAGCCGTCGGGGCTGAGCTTGGAGACGAAGGCTGAGGTATTCAGGATTGAGGTTCCCGGTGCGGCCGCTGCGCCAGGGGTGATGGGAAAGTTGGGGGAGCTCGTGACCCCGGTGACGTAGGCGTTCCCCGTGGCGTCGACGGCGATGCCGGCAGCCGGATCGTCGGCGTTCCCGCCGAGGAAGGTGGAGTAGGTGAGGATGGGATCGATGACGACGGGGCGGGTGTGGTCGTAGGCACCGAGGCGAAAGGTCAGGTGCTGGTTGGCGGTGAGGAGGTAGGTGCCGTCGACGGGTTCGCGTCTGTTGCCGGATTGCTGGTAGATGATGGGTCGGGGAAGGAGCACGCCGCCAGCGGGGCCGTCGACGACGAGGTTGCCGGTGGGGTCGATCTTGAGGCCGAGAGGGTGATTGGCGATGTCGCCTCGGAAGCCGAGATCGATGGCGGCGGGGTCGGTGCCGGGCTGGAGGATGAAGTCGAATTCGAGCTGGTGCTGGTTGCCGTAGTAAATGAGGTCGACGCCGGGGTAGACCTGGCCGTACCTGACGCGGGCATAGGTGGGGAGGTTGGTATGCCACTTCTTCGGGTCGTTGCCGATCAGGTAGTTCGCTGTGCCCGGGAGTGGGTCAAGGCCGGAGATGGCAGGAGAAGCGGCGGTGCCGAGGAGTTGCATACGGACGGTGGCCGGCTTGGAGGACTTGAGGGTGAGGTCGGCTTCGTTGCGGGTGAGGGCTACGGAATAGCCGCTGCCGCTGCTGAGGAAGGTGACAGCGGGATCGAACTGGCCCTGGTTGGGGGTGAAGCTGAGTGGGAGGTTGGCGTAAGTCTGGACGGTATGGGTTTGCGCGTGGGCGGCCAGGGCCAGGCAGAGGATGGCAAGAAGGCGGGAGGCTAGGGTCATGATCGGTGCTCCGATGGGGATAGCCTGGGTGCTGCTAAATGGAGGCCAATATACTCCGGGATTGCTGAAAAAGCTAAAGACCTGGAAAAGGTCTCCATTTAGGCGAAGAAGGTGGCTGGAACCTATGCGAGAGCTGGCCTGCAATGGCAGCTATCGAGTGTTCGGGTCCGCAAGCGAAACCGGTTGGAGTGCAAGATAGGCTCTCTCTCCCGTGAGTCGATCCTGACGCGTCCATGACGAAGGGCCCTTAAGAGCGACTTGCGCAGGTGAACGCCGGACCCTCTTGGCCTTGTTCTGGATGTCTGTTCCGATTTGGTCATGCGACAGAGGCAGCAATTTGCCGATCTTGCTCGGTCCAGCAGCACTTTCTAACTTCTGCACGGCAAACAGCAGCCATCGCTGCGCGATGCACACTGCTGGTGCTTATGCCTTTCTCATGCCGCACGTTGAATGATGAGGGGAGTTCGGGTCTGACTTCCTGGAGGCTCTTCGTTCGGAGCCCGCAGGACCCGTGACTCTGCTGCAGAGGAGCTGGATGATTACTTCACGTTTGCGATTACCTGAGGCGTCGGAGAAGGCGCACGAAAGACTTGCTGCTGCAAATCCGCTGGCCGCGGTCTTGCGGGATGAATTGCTCCGTGTGCAAGAACATTCTTCGCAAATAGCGAGGGATGCTGCGGGGCATGACGATGTTTCGGCGGCGGCGGCGTTGAGGGATGCTGCGGGGCATGCCGGTGATCTTCAGAACGGATTGAGTGCGTTGGAAGGCGGGCGGGGAACTGCTGAGGCAACTCAGACGGCAGACGTGGTTCCGCGTAAGGCGAGATGACTTTGGAGCGGTTGTTGATGCGATACCGCGGACGTCTCCATCAAGCATCGGTCCAATGTCTTCTTACTCCGGTGCGCTCAAGGCTAATGCTCCCTTTGGGCGAGAGGCCCGCTTCCCGTCGCTGCATCGAGGAAGACGTATCCCAGATAGTTCACGGTTTTAAGATATTGTGGCTTACCCGGGTCGTCTTCGAGCTTTCTGCGTAGTTGCAGGATGTAGGTGCGGAGATACTCACGCTCATCGCCATACTCTGGACCCCACACCGCACTCAGGAGTTTTGAATGCAGGATGGGATGACCTGCGTGCTGCACGAGGTACGCGAGGAGATCGAACTCCGTGGGCGTGAGGCGGATCTCGGCACCATGCTTCTTGAAGGAGCGGCGCCCCAGATGCAGTTCAAAGGGCCCAATTTCGATGAGGCGTTCCGGCTCGGGTACTCGCTCCCGCATTCTGCGCATCGCGGCGCGGATCCTTGCCGTGAGCTCGCGAACCTGAAAGGGTTTGGTGACATAGTCGTCTGCGCCTGCCTCCAGGGCCTGCACCTTGTCATCTTCACTGTCCCGCACGGTGATCACGATGAGAGAGCAGGCGGGGTGTTCATGGCGTACACGCCGACAGGCTTCCATGCCCCCCATGCCGGGCATGTTCAGATCCATCAGCACCACATCGAACGGGCGCTGACGCAACGCAAGCAAAGCCTCCTCACCGGAGGATGCCTCGCCAACTTCGAACTGCAATTCCTTCAAGATTGTCTTTAACCCACGTCGAATGGAAAGGTCGTCTTCGACCAGCAGAACAGCTCCCTGCGCGCTATCCATGTGTTCCTCCTCGCAGCCGCGGCACGCCGAGGGAGAAGCGTGCTGTACCGTCGCTGCACTCCACCCAGGCTCGTCCGCCATGCGCTTCTGCAATCTTCTTCACGACGGAGAGTCCCAGTCCCGTGCCGGCCGGGCCGTACTCATCACGGATACCTCGATAGAAGCGATCGAAGATCTTCGTCGTCTCCTCTGGCTGGATCAGAAAGTCAGCCCTGCCCACGTTGATCACGGAGACCACCGTCTCCCACTTGTCCTGCTTCACCGAAATCGTGATGGGGGTGTCAGGCGCAGAGTACTTGTTGGCGTTGTCTACCAGCTGCTGCAGGGCCAACTCGAAGAGCGGAGCGTCCACGTCGTCCTCGGACGGTGCCAGCGTGCCTTGCAGAACGATCCGCGCTTGCACGTCCGGGGACTGGGCCCACACGACCCCGTTGACCAGATCTGCAAGCGAGATCTCCGTGCGGTGCAGACGAATCTCCTTGGCGTCCAGAGCAGCTGTTTGAAGCAGTTGCGTGGTGAGCTGCGAGAGCATCGTTGCGCGGTCATCGATGAGGGAGATGAGCTCGGACTGCATCCCACTGAGATTTCCCACGGCCAGCAATCCTGAACTTGCAGTCAGGATTGCGGTGAGCGGTGTCTTAAAGCCATGGGCCAGACCGTCCAGGACAGCTGTTCGAAGTTGCTCCGCTTCCCTGGCGATCTCGGCACGGCTTTCCCTTCGGTTGGCGCGAGCACGCTCAAAGGCGAGTGCGGCAAGAGACGCAACGGCGTCCGCCATCAAGGGATCCGGCTGCCATCCCTGCAGCGTCATACCCCCGATCGCTGTCACGCCGAGTCGCAGACTTCGTGAAGAGCACCGGTTCGCCACATCATCCACATTGCGATCCAGCAGATAGGCCTCGTAGGCGGTATGAAGTGGTCCACTGGAGGGCCGATACCCCTCCGAGGACGTCCCCTCTGTCGTGATCCAGAAGGCCACCGTCTCAACCCCCAACAGCTCACGGATCAACGGTGAGAGCTGCTCGGCAGTGGGCCGTCCCTGCTGAACGTAGAGGATGGCGCGACTCAATTCATACAGCGTCAAAGCCCGCTTTCGCTGCTCTTCGGCCTCTGCCGCATGGAGGCGAACCCTGGTGGAGAGGCTGCTCACTGATAACGCTATGGTTTCGAAGGTAAGGAGTGAGATCCAGTTCTGTGGGTCAGCGACTGTGAACGTGTACAGCGGCTGGGTGAAGAGGAAATCCAGGCATAGCGCCGCCACAACGGAGGCAACCGAGGCCTGCAGCAGGCCCAGCCGTAGCGCAATCACCAGTACCAGCAGCAGCTCAAGCGGTTCTGCCGCGGACAGGGAGAGGTGAAGGGAGAAACCCAGGGCCGCCAGCGCTATCGCGAGGACCGCAGAAAACAACGCGCTCGTAATGTTTGTGTGCCGACTCTTTGCATCAGCTCGCCCAAAGACCCGGGGCACCTCACCAGGCAGCCCATACACCGTCATGGATTTATGCGATTCGCCTGCCATTGTGATGTCGCCGACATCTCGATCCTAGGCAGTCCTGCCTAAAGAGTCCGTAAAGATTACAGCTCTGTGCGTGGGCATCATGCCTCCCTTATGCGTTTGGCTCTTCACTGGAGTAGCGAAGTGTTCTTCGCACCAGAAAGGCAGCTATGCTCCCGCGGAAAGATTCACGCTTCTTCACTTCAACGCAACACAAGCTCTCCGACACCATCGTGCACAGCGGATCGAGCGTCTTGAAGCTGTCGGCTATCTCGGCATTGTGCCTGTTCTGCATCCCGTCACCCTCGGCGTCTGCTCAATCAACCTTCGGCAGCGTTCGCGGCACCGTGGCTGACTCCACCGGTGCATCTGTCCCGGGCACGATCATCACGCTGCACAGCACAGATGAGAACACCGAGCGCACGGTGACCACCGACGATGACGGCAGCTTTCTGTTCTCCAACATCAAGCCCGGCCACTTCCGCTTGAACGCGGTGCATAATGGCTTCTCGCCCACGGACCTTGCAGGGATTGCCTTGGATGCGCGCCAGGATCTTCGCCTGCCCATCGTGTTGGGCATAGCGGCTGAGGCCACGACGGTGGAAGTAAATGGTGCGGCCGATCAGATCAACACTGAGAGTGCTGTCCTCAGCGACTCAAAGGACAATGCGCAGATCACGCAGCTGCCGTTGAACAACCGTGCCGTGACGACCAGCCCCCTGGGTGCACTTGCGCTGTCGCCTAACGTGCAGCAGGACAGCCAGGGCAACATCGCACTTGATGGCGCAAGCGCCTCGCAAGTGAACTTCTCCGTGGACGGCATCTCTACGACAAACGTTCGTCAGAACGGTCCACTGGCGGATGCCTATCCTTCGCAGGAAGGCATTGCCGCGGTAAAGGTCACTGCCTTCAACAACAGCGCCGAGTTCTCCCAGGTGGGCGATGTCACCTTCGTCACCAAGAGCGGCGGCAACCCGTACCATGGCAGCCTCTTTGAATACTTTCAGAATGATCGCTTCAATGCGAACCCCTACGGCTTCTCCAGCAAAGCCCCGCTGAACTACAACACCTTTGGCGGCTCGTTCTCCGGCCCGGTCACCATACCGCATCTTTACAGCGGCAAGGATCGGACCTTTTTCTTCCTGGATTACGAGGGCAACCGTCGCACCTTCTCGGCGTCGGAACAGTATGCCGTTCCCTCCATCAATGACCGCATGGGGGATCTCACCGATATCGGCGGCCCCATCCTTCCGCAGGCGAGCATCAACAGCACCGCACTCGCCCTGCTTCATTACTATCCGCTACCCAACATCTCCGGTGCTGCGGTGGGTTCACCGAACTACGAGACCTTCGTCGCCACCCCCGCGAGCACGGATGGAGCCGACCTGCGCGTTGATCAGACGATCGGCAGCAAGCAGTCACTCTACGCTCGTTTCAGTCGAAAAAACATCTCGCAGCAGTTCGTCAATCCCCTGCTGCCCAACGATGTAGACAGTGTGCATAACCGGAGTTTGCTGATCTCCTACACCACCACCTTCACACCGCGGCTCCTGAATGAATTCCGCTTTGGCCTGACGAACGCCTCCACGGACGTCGGCTTCGGCATCCAGGGAGCGGCCGCGTTGCAGCAGCTCGACCTGCAGGGCGTGAACATCAGCCAGCATCCACTGACGAATGCATTCCCGACCTTCAACTTCAACAGCGGGACGAACTTCCAGACGATCGGACGTGACAAGACCGGTGTGACGCAATCAAAGACCTATGAGTTCACCGACAATCTCACGTACACGCTTGGCAAACACACATTCAAAGGGGGAGCTGACATCCGTCACGTTCACTACTTTGACATTGAGACATTTCAGCCCTCCGACGATTTCGGCCAGTTCACCTTTCAGCCCACCTTTACAGGGAACGCCTTTGGCGACTTTCTCCAGGGCGCGCCGACAACGCTGTTCTTTGCTGTATCCAGCCCGGATGTGGCTGGAAGCGCCGTGCAGAGCAGCTTCTTCCTGCAGGACGAGTGGCAGCTGACGAACAAGCTGACCCTGAGCTACGGCCTCCGCTACCAGCTGCTTCCACCCTTCACGGAGAACGGGGGCAATCTGGCGAACTTCGACGGGAAGACGGACTCCATCGTGGTTCCGGACAACCTGGCCGTCTACCTGCAGCAGCAAAAGATCGGAGCCTCCAATCTTGGCTTTCAGCAGTCCTTCAATGCCTGTGGCTTGAAGAGTGGGCTCGTGCCCTGCACCAGGTATGTAACCGCGTCGCAGGATGGCCTTTCGCAGGGACTCCGTCAGACCTACAAGGGCAATCTTCAGCCACGCCTCTCGTTTGCGTATCGTCCGTTCAACGACGGCAAGACCGTGGTCCGTGGCGGCTTCGGCGTGTACACCATCACCAACCTAGGCCCGCTCTCCTTCAACAACAGCGGCAATCCCACATCCGCACTTCACACCTATACGAACAGCATGACGGCAGCGGGTCACCCGCTCATTCAGTTTCCGAATACGGCGCCGCCCGTAAGCGCGGCGTGCACCACGGACCCGAACGCGCCAGGATGCGTACAGTTCGGCGGCGGAACGCTGGACCAGGCTGTCGATCCTCGCTATCGGGACCCGCAGGCAAACCAGTACAGCCTTACCGTGGAGCGCGAGCTCACGCCCAACACGTCGCTGCGCTCCAGCTTTGTGGGCATGCACACCTACCGCCTCAGCATCACGGAGGATCTGAACCAGATTCCGGCAAGCACGACGGCCTATAACAGCGCAGCCGCAGGCACCGCAGGCGTTGACTTTGGCAACGGTGCCTACGTCGATAGCCGTGCACCTTATCAGAACTGGTTCGAGCTCTGGAGCACCTTCAACCATGGCAAGGCGAACTACGATGCGTTGGAACTTGAGGCCACACATCGCATGACCCATGGCCTGTATTACGACGCCAACTACACCTTGGCCAAGAACCTCGCCGACAATCAGGGTGACACGCCCAGCGCCTTTGCCGGGGAAGTGAACTATGGCACGCCCATTGCCAATCGGTTCGATACGAGCAGCGCGTATGGCAACGTGGAAGGCACCCGCCATCATCGTTTTCTGCTGACGGGCGTTGCGCAACTGCCGTTCGGTGCCAACCGCAAGTACCTCAACAACAATCGCTGGATGGATACCTTTCTCGGCGGCTGGGACCTCAACACGGTCACCCTGCTGGAAAGTGGCCCCTGGCAGACGCCAAGCATCAGCCAGGCGTTGGATCAGTCCAACACCAACGTGCAGAACCGTGGCGCCTATGCACGTCCTGACCAGGTTTCGAACCACTTCAAGCAGGGACGCTCACGGGCGTCCTACTTCAATGCCGCGGCATTCGGGGCCACACCGGCCGGTGCGGGGCGCTTCGGCAATGCCGGTGTCGGCATCCTGGAAGGACCGGGAACGAAGACCGTGGCGCTGGGCGTTGCCAAGAACTTCCGCATCACCGAAGGCTCTCACATTCGGCTGGAAACCACCTTCACCAACGTTCTCAATCACACCAACTTCGCTCCGCCATCCACGCAGCTTCTAACCAGCGGCTTTGGTGCCCTGACAGCCGCCACTACCGCCGAGGGGGCCGGCAATCGCACAGGGCAGTTTGCTCTGCGATACGACTTCTAACGATGAGAGAAGCAAGGTGGGCGAGATCCAATCTCGCCCACCCCTTTTTGTTGGTTGAGGTCAGGGCCTTCAGGATCCACCCGCTCTGAAGCCCTTCATGCCTCCCTTATCTTCGCCGTTTCAAGATGGTCTTCGGAGATTTGCCATGCACAACCAGGAAGATGCCAACGGATTCGACAAGCCATTGAACCGCACCGCCTCCGACGAGGGCTCTCGCATGTACGAGGCGTCACCCGCGATGCAGGCTGATGAGCTATCCCTTGTGAGGCACCTGCAACGTATCCACGACCCCAAGGGATTGGCGTTGCTGCGTCGACTGCGGGATGATTCCTCCCAGTAACCGCATTGGCTGCAAGCGAAGCGGCTTTATGCCTCTTTCATGACGTGCACTCCACACTGGATTTGGATAGGAACCCGGCTCAATCATGTAGCCGGGCCTATGACCGAGGGGGCTCACGTGGCACAGATCCAAAACGTAATGGGAGATAAGTTTTCGACGGGTCAGAACTTTGAGAAGATCGGGCGGGGTGTCGAGCGCGGCCGTAAGAGTGCCTTACCCGAGGATGAAGCCGCACCTTCCTTATGGCTTGCTGTCATCTGCTTTGCAATCGCGGCCGTATGCGTCCTGGTACTCCACTTGTTGTCGTAAGGACTTGAAACAAGGGCGGCGCGGAGAGGGTTTTGACGATGAGTCCGCGCCACCCTGGAACTTCGGCAGGCTGCTTGGCCTAAACGTTGTCCTATTTTCCCCATCGCGCAGCTGGTGGCATGGCTCTTCTTTAAGGAAGCTCCTTCGCTCCCGCTGCTGATGGGTGGCTCGCTGATCGTCGCTGGCGGGCTGGTGACTGCGCTGGGAAAGGCCTGATATCGGCTCACACCGCGCGCAGGGACACCTCGCGGGCAGGGGGCGGGTGCACAGGAAGTATGCGCCGCAAGGCCGACCCGGAATCATACCAAAGGCACACCGGTCCAACGCGCCGGTGTGCTTTTGTGCGTCGGATCAGAAAGCAATTTGTGGCTTCCGTAAAACTTTCTCGCCCTTTTGTCACATCTATCCTGGGAGACGATGTGTTGGCAAGAACTGGGCCCTCTTCCACCCCAGTTTGATCGACGCTGTGAGGCCCTTTATGGAAGATATGACCGCCGAGACGCTTCGGCAAAGACTCACCCATGCGGAGCAGGCCCTGGAGCGCTGCCAGCGACTCGGGTTGGCCAGCCGTTACTCGAGCGCGGTCATGCACGAGGTCAATAATCCTCTTGAAGCCATCACCAACCTCGTCTACCTGACCAAGCTGCAGAAGGACGAACCCGACCAGGTCTTCGAAAACATGAAGACCATTGAAGAGCAGCTCGTCACGCTGTCCCGCGTGACAAGCCAGGCGCTCACGTTCCATCGTGAACATGCAGAGGCCCGTGACTTTGATCTGGTGGAGATTGCCGTCTCTGCCCTGAAGCTGCACTCCGACAAGCTGCTGCGTCACGGCATCTCCGTCGAGAAGCGCTTTCACACCCCGGCGATGGCCAAGGTGCACGGCAGCGAGATTTTGCAGGTCGTATCGAACCTGATTCTCAACGCGGTGGATGCGATACCCCCGGGACAGGGCCGCATTTTGGTGAGAATCCGTGCGCACCGCGCCTATGCAACGATCACTGTCTGCGACAACGGCCCCGGCATCCCCGAGCACTATGAGGATCGCCTGTTTGAGCCGTACGTCACAAGCAAGGCCTCCGGCACCGGTCTGGGCCTCTGGCTTTCCCGACGCATCGTGAACAAGCACCGCGGCAGTCTGCGCTTTCGCACGTCCAGGCGCGAGGGCCACGCGGGCACCATCTTTCGGATCTCGCTGCCTCTGTCTCAAACTGCCTGAACTGACGCCTCAGGTCTCCTTGTAACTCGTTCAAGGAACATGCAACGAAGGTTCACTCTCGCAACAGTCCCGATGGCGGCGCCCCGGTGAAGGATTCTGTTGAAACTGATCGGCGCACTCGACCAGGGCACGACCAGCACCCGCTTCATCGTCTTCAACAAGGACGGGAAGGTGGTGGCCTCGGCACAACGGGAGCACGAACAGATCTACCCGCACCCGGGCTGGGTGGAGCACCGGCCGCGTGAGATCTGGCAGCGCACCGTTGAAGTCATAGAACAGGTCTGTGCGACACCGGCAATCCGCTCCGGACAGATCGAGTGCCTCGGCATCGCAAACCAGCGAGAGACCACGGTGGTTTGGGACCGGCGCACCGGAGAGCCAGTCTGCAACGCACTGGTGTGGCAGGATACCCGCGTCGGCGAGCTCGTTACGAAATTCACGCTCGAGGGCGAACGCGAAGGTGCTGCGCTGAACGGTCAGGACCGCTTCCGTGCACGCACTGGTCTGCCACTGACGACCTACTTCAGCGGACTAAAGATCCGATGGATCCTGGATCACGTGCCAGGAGCGCGCGCCGATGCCGAGCGAGGCCACCTGCTTTTCGGCAACCTGGACAGCTATCTGCTCTGGAATCTGACCGGCGGCGTCTCGAGTGGCTTGCACAAGACCGACGTCACTAACGCGAGCCGCACGCAGCTGATGAACCTGGAGACGCTGGGGTGGGATGACGAGATGCTCACCACCTTCGGCATACCCCGTTGCATGCTGCCGGAGATCTGCTCCAGCAGCCATCCCTTCGGCGAGATCAAGACCACGAGCCTCGCGGGCGTACCCATCACGGGCATGCTGGGCGATCAGCATGCAGCACTCGTGGGGCAGACCTGCTTTGCCCCGGGACAACTCAAGAACACCTACGGCACAGGCTGTTTTCTGCTGATGAACACAGGCCATCGCAAGGTGACATCACAACATGGCCTGCTCACAACCGTCGCCTATCGATTCGGCACGGAGCCTGCGGTCTACGCCCTGGAAGGCTCGATTGCCATTACGGGGGCGCTGGTGCAATGGGTGCGGGACAACCTGGGCCTTATCGAAAACAGCGGTGAGATTGAGACGCTGGCGCGCACCGTGGCGGACAATGGCGGCGTCTACTGCGTTCCCGCGTTTTCCGGCCTGTATGCACCGTACTGGAAGGATTCTGCACGCGGCGTCATCGTTGGGCTGACACGCTACGCGAACCGAGGCCATATCGCCCGCGCCGTACTGGAAGCTACGGCGTTCCAGACGCGCGAGGTCGTGGAGGCCATGGAGGCCGACTCCGGAATCGTGCTCGAGCAACTCCGCACCGATGGCGGCATGGTGGCCAACGATCTGCTGATGCAGTTTCAAGCCGATCTGCTGAACCGGCCTGTGATTCGCCCGGCCATGCGCGAGACAACTGCACTGGGCGCGGCCTATGCCGCTGGCCTGGCGTGCGGTGTGTATGCCGGGCTCGGTGAACTGGCCTCGCACGCCGCGATCGACCACATCTGGGAGCCAGGAATGGACGAGCTCACGCGCGAGCGGCTGTACCGGCAATGGAAGAAGGCTGTCACACGATCTTTCGATTGGGTTGAGGACGCCGAGTCTCAGGGTCGCCACACTTGATGATTCTGCACGGTGTGTGCTTTTAAAAAGAATCCTTTCATCAGGATATGTATCTATCTTCTGTGTCCGCCACTTCACACGAAAAGAAACACAGCGCGGCCAGAACAGGCCAGGGCGCAGCGGCAAACCCTCCGGGATTTCGGCGGCAGGCTACGCCGGCGCAGGTATGGATAGCGCTTGCGCATAGCTATCGCGCGATGAGCTCGTCAATTGAGAAGAGCTTCGCGAATACGGGGTTGAGCCTGACTGATTTCATGCTGCTGGAAGCCCTTCTGCATAAGGGCCCCATGACGATCACGGAAATTCAGGCGGCTGCCCTGTTGGCGACTGGCTCCATGACGGCTGCCGTCGATCGCCTGGAAGCAAGAGGTCTGATCGTACGGACCCTGACGCAGCAGGACCGCCGAGCTCGCGTGCTCGAGCTCACAAAGGAGGGCACCGCCGTAATCGGCACCGCCTACGAACAGCACAGCACGCAGTTGAAACGCTGGATGAACGTACTGTCGGCCGAGGAACGTGCCGTCACCTTTGCCAGCCTCCGCAAGCTGGAGAAACAGCTGAAGACCATGGATCGGGGAACACCGCCCTAGGGGGCCCCTTTCGCTCATTCGCATACCCGTGCCGCTCTTCAGGGCGCGCAGGAATGCATCTCTCGTCTACGCCCACACTTCGCTACACCTCCAAAGGAATACGCTCATGAAGACACCCATCGTAGGCTTGCATCACGTGACGGTCATCGCCTCTGACCCACAACGGAACCTGGATTTCTATACACAGGTGCTTGGTCTTCGCTTCGTCAAACGGACGGTCAACTTCGACGATCCAGGGACGTATCACTTTTACTTCGGCGATGACACAGGCACGCCCGGCACCATCCTCACCTTCTTTCCGTGGCCTCACGCGACGAAGGGACACGCCGGCGCCGGCGAGACTGTCGCCACGGCATTTTCGATCCCGGCGGGCTCCATGGATTACTGGCGGGAGCGCCTGAAGGGTATGGGTCTCCCGACGGAGGAGAGCCTGCACTTCGGGGGCACACATCTGCGCTTCAGCGATCCGGACGGCATGGTGCTGGAGCTGGTGGAACATGCCGAGGCGCAACCCGGGCAGGCTCCCCGTTACAGCGATGTGCCCGCACAACGTGCAATCCAGGGCTTCTTCGGGACCACGCTGCTGGAGCGGAGCATCGCGCCCACCCAGGCCCTGCTGTCGACCATGGGATACCGTAAGCTTCGTGAAGAAGGCGACCGCACCCGGTACGCGCCAGAGGGCGAGGCACTGGGACGCTTTCTCGATGTCCTGGTGGACCCAACAGCGCAGCCCGGCCGCATGGGCGCGGGTACCGTGCATCACATCGCCTTCCGCGCCAGTGACGATGCGGCACAACTGGATTGGGGACAGGAGCTGGGCCTCACCGTGGACGTGACGCCGGTGCAGGACAGGACTTACTTCCACTCCATCTACTTCCGCGAGCCGGGGGGCGTTTTGTTTGAAATCGCCACCGATGCACCGGGCTTTTTGATCGATGAACCCGCCGAGGCGCTGGGCGAAGCGCTGCGCATACCGGAGTGGTTTGAGCCGCAACGGGGCCTGATCGAAGCACGCATCCAGCCCATCACCCTGCACAAGGCAAACAGCAGCGCAGGCATCACCGGCAAGGGGGCCCAGTGATCGTCGACCCTCACGCAGAGCGGCCCCTTGTCGCCGCCGGCACACCGCTTGCCCAGAGCAAGGGAGCAATGATCCTGCTGCACGGCCGCGGTGCCTCCGCTGAAGACATCCTGGGCCTTGGCGCGGCGCTGGTGCCCGCTGGCTGGGCCATGCTGGCCCCGCAAGCTGCCGGCAACACCTGGTATCCCTACTCGTTTCTTGCGCCGTGGGAGGAGAATGAGCCCTATCTCAGCTCGGCACTGGGCCAGGTAAAAATGGCCGTCGATAAGGCACTTTCGGCGGGTGTGCCTGCGGAACGGATCGTGGTTGCGGGCTTCTCGCAGGGCGCCTGTCTGTCGACCGAGTTTGTGGGTCGGAACCCGCGCCGATATGGGGGGCTACTGGCCTTTACCGGCGGCCTGATCGGGCCGCTTGATGCACCGCTCACACTCACGGGCAACCTGGCCGGCACACCCGTGTTGCTCAGCTCAGGCGATCCCGATCCGCATGTGCCCTGGGCGCGTGTAGAGCAATCGGGGGCTCTGCTTGGGGAGATCGGCGGGCAGGTATCGTTACGTCGCTACCCGGGCAGGCCACACACCGTGAGCGCCGACGAGGTGCGGGTTGCGCGAGAGCTGCTTGCGGCCAATGGGCTACTTCACCCGGGAGGAAGCTGAGGCCTCGGGCTTCTCCAGCAGAGCGGGAAGGTTCTCCTGCAGATAGCCGCTCAATGCATCAGCAAAGACCTTCGAGGCTACTGGCACAAGGTCGGGGCGGACGTGCGCGTAGTACAGGTCACCTGCAAAGTCTGTAGGAGGCAGCAATACCGGAGATGCCGCCCGGAGAGACGCAAAGGTCCGTGTACGGAGATCGCGGCTGTTCGTGCAGTTGGGAACCGGGGCCAGGTACACCATGACCTTCGCCCCATATGCCTCGTAGCGTGCGCGCAGCTCCTGGACGGTCTTCGTACTGTCCTGCTTCAGATAGGTTGTGGGGATGCGGCACAGATCTTCCAGCGGAGGGTACGGCTCCAGAAAGGGGGCGTGCCCCAGGGCTGCTTCTGCATCCCGCGCGCGACTGGAATGGTGCAGCATGCCGACGATCATCTTGGAACCGAAGGTGCTGTACATGCGGATGGGAAACGCGATGAGTTCCACGGGATGCAGGAACTCATAGCGCACGATCTCGGCTGCGCTGCCGTGGCGCAGCATCATCTCTTCTCCTTCGAAGTGACGTCCGGGTGCGGCGTGGCTCAAGTCGAGATTCCATGGTGAAAAGTACAGCACGATGACTTTGGGCTTGGGATGATGCGACAGGTAGCTTCGCAGGGGAGCATCGCCGATCACGGGAAGGCTGCCCACTGTGCTTGGCAGCACAACGGAGTGGATGCCGAGCTGCGCATTCACCAGACGCGGATCGATCCCCAGGAATGCACTTGAGTCCCCAAAGATCACGACATCGGCATTCGGCGCATTGGGATTGAAGGGGAACTCCAGAACCGGACCCCATTCCGTCTCACCCCACTGCTCATAAGAGCGTGAGCACACCAACGGGAACGCCGCCAGCCATGCGAGCAGAGGGATCAGCGTGGCCCAAAGCAGATAACGCAGGTACCTGCGCCTGCTGATGGTAGGCAAGCCCATCTCGGTTGCTGCGACATGTTGCGTGGTGGCCATGATGTCGGGTTCCGGCAGACGGCTCAACGAAGAACCGCATGCAGGGCTTGCTCCTTAGAACTGGAAGTAGAGAAAGGTGGTGGGGTTTTCCATCTTGATGAGCACCGCAAGGAACAACGCGCCTAGGGCGAGGCCCCAGGCCGGTGTGGGCAGCCACAGCCAGTGAAAACGGCCCGGCTCGCGGTCAGAGGGAGCCAGCTCGAGTGAAGGCTTGAAGCGCGCCAGGATCTGTTGTGTGTTGGGCATCGCCCACACGATGAAGAAGGCCAGGGCAATGGGGAGAAAGGCCCCGGTAAGCGGATTCACGGCGCGTGTATCAAGGCTCACCGCAGAACCCCTGTGCAGCCCAAGCAGTCCGCCCAGCATGGAGAACGCTGCGGCGACGGAGGCCGCTCGGAAGAAGATCTGCGCTAGCAGAACAGCGGCATAGGTGAGCAGCACGCTGCCCATGCGCTGGGCTGCGGCGGCCACACCTGACCTCTCCGGCCGTGGCTTACCCGTCCGCAAAACGCGAAACGCATGATTCACGGTGAGATACAGCGCGTGCAGCAGACCGAACAGGATGAACTGCATCCCCGCGCCATGCCACACCCCCGCAAGGAACAGCGAAACCAGCGTGGGCAGGCCAATCATCATGGCGAAGCCGGAGGGCGTCCCCATGGCCTTGCGCGAGATCTTCATGCCGCGCTGCGCACGTTGCCGGCTTACCCAAAGCGCAATGGGGTTGTAAAGATACACGTTGATGTAGCGCGTCAGCGTCATGTGCCAGCGCTGCCAAAAGTCGATGATGCTGGCGCTCTTGTACGGCGAAGCGAAGTTCAACGGGAAGTCGATGGAGAACATGCGCGCAAGACCATTGGCCATGTCCGAGTAGCCGGAGAAATCGAAGTACAGCTGCAGCGAATACGACAGCACCCCGGCCCATGCAGACTTCGTTGCGATCTGGCTGGCGTTCACGAAGGCCGAGTCCGCTCCCGGGGCGAAACGGTCCGCCAGTAGCACCTTCTTGCACAGCCCCATCACGAACCAGGTAAAGCCCACACAGACATCATCCAGTCGCAAGCGGTAGTCGCGATCCTGCTGAAACTGCGGCATAATCTCGCTGTGATGCAGGATGGGACCGGCAATCAGGTGCGGGAAGAACGTGGCAAACAGCGTGTAACTGCCGAGGTCCTGCTGCACGGCACCGCCCTGCTGCAGATCAACCAGGTAGGCAATCTGCGTAAAGGTGAAGAACGAGATGCCGAGGGGTAGCACCACATCGCTCCAGCGATGCACGGAGTGTGTTTGGCCCGCGATGAAGTTCAACAGCGGAAACAGGTACTTGAAGTAGCAGAGCGTGCCGAGATTGATCGCGATTGCAAAGATGAGGATGATCTGCGTGTTGACGTTGTTCGCGATGCGGCGACTGATCAGCGCTCCGGCCACATAGTTGAACAGGATCGACGCGCATAACAGAATCAGGAATGCTGGTCGCCAATACGCGTAAAAGGCAAGCGAGATAAAAGCCAGCCAGAGCACAACAGCGCGGCGATGCCAACGCGCGGCAAGCTGGTAGCCGACCAAGGCAATCGGCAGAAATGCAAACAGAAAGATGTACGAATTGAACAGCATACGGGGCGCGAATCGCGCTTCGGAGCTCCGGGATTACGTTCTACGGTGAACCGTTTATGCAGGCTGCGTGCTGCCTGCCTTGGCCTTCAGCTTTTCTTCAACAAGACTTTCCAGGTGGCCCACGTTGTGCAGCGATTCCACCTCGACAGTCTTGAACTTGATCTTCATACGCATCTCGATGGACACGATGAGATTGACGTGGTTAGCCGAATCCCAGTCATGGATGTCGGCGGCGGTGGTCTCCGGTGTCAGCACGATGCTGTCATCGTCAAACACATCGCGAAAGATCTCTGTCAGCTGGCGATAGATGCTGGCTGTGTCCATGCTTCCCCCTTCACTATGTTCATGTGCATGGGCCGCGGCTGGTAGCCCGCGAGCGGCAGCTCCCAGTGCGTGGTGCCGCTCTCAGCACCTTCAAGCAACTTGAAGCCGAGCTGCCCGTAGTGCTCGCGCACCATGCTGTTCTTTGCGGTCGGCCGGTACTCTCCCCGCAGGCTTGTGCAGCCCATCTCCCCCGCACGTTCGGCGAGTAGGTTCAGCGTTGCGGCTTCCACACCCCGGCCCAGCACGCGGCAGCTCATCAGCCACGTATCAATGGCCATCGCCCGGCCCTTACGATAGCCCACAACGAGACCGATAACCCCATTATCTCCGTGCACATCGGTCAGGCGCAGCTGCAGGGTGGCCGCATGCTCGTTTGCCATCATGCCAAGCACATCGGCTTCGGTGTAGCGCTTCGTTGTCAGGTTGAATTGGTTGGTCTTGTTCATCAGCTGCGCGATGCGTTTCAGACCGGCTGTGTCGAAGCTGTCGGCATAGAGCCGCATGCCCAACCCGTCAAGGAACGCACCGATGTCGGTCGAAGAGGCCCGTGCTGCCGCCCGCTGCGCGTTGGCGAGGTACAGGTCGGTTCGCTCGCGGTCTTCCGCGGTCAGGTCGATGGCTTCAAAGTAGCCGGCGTTAGCCACGGTGCGCGGATAGTCCGCAGGATCTTCGGGCAGTTCGGGGACCAACACCATGGGCAGTTCCGCACGTACGAGCTGCCGCTCCGCAGGGTTGTCATCCACAAAGACTAGCGAGTCCAATCCGATGTTCAGCTGTTCCGCGATGGCACGAAGATTGGTCGCCTTGTCGGTCCAGTTCGCGACGAAGGAGGCAATGTCCCGGCGCCGCAGCACCATCTCGGGATGCTTCTCAAAGGGCTCCAACGCATTGGCTTCATCATTCTTGGAGCACACGGCAAGGATCACGCCGCGCTCGCTCAATTGTTTAGCATAGCGCTGAATGGCCACGTAGGCTTCGCCCGCCGGGCTGCCCTGGCCGAGCACGATGCCGTCCAACCCGTCATCGCCGATGACCCCGCCCCAAAGGGTGTTGTCGAGATCGAGCACGAGACACTTCGCGCTGCGGCCCCACAGCGCGGCGACGAGCCGCCCGACCTGGTCGCCGTACAGCACCGAGGCACGCGGATGAATCTCCTGCTTGGCCTGATACCAGAGCGAGGCGTCAAACCAATTGGCCAGGCCATCCTCGGCCGCCCATGTGTCGACGCTGAGCAGGGTTACGCCTTCACCGGGCGCGGCGGCGCGGATACTCGTGTTGATGCCCGCCACGATCGCAGCAGGCGAGCTCGCGAGACGGTCCTCGTTGTTGCCGAGAAGTGCGGGGAACCGGGGTAAAAGCGTCTGCTGCAGGACTGCCCTGCAGCCCAGGCTCTCACTGGCTAACTGCCAGCACTGCCGCAAGTTGGCCATTGCGGCTTCGGGGCTGGCGTTGTCGCCGCCGGCCAGATGTTGTGCGTCAAAGGCGAAGCAAACGACGTCAGGGTGGAAGGCGTAGAGGCCGGAGCCAGCGTCGGCGAGCTCTTGCCGATAGAGACCGTAGGGGCCCACGTAAATGTCGAGTTGGAAGCCACGCCGCAGTGCACCGAGACGAATGCCCGGCAGCAGATGGCTCAGGGTTGAGGAGCCAAGAAGCGCTAATTTGATGATCGGGAAGGTCGTCCCAAACGCGTTTTGAGCTCCCGAAGTGGACTTCTGCACGGCCTTGTCCAATTTACCGGCGCGGATGAAGTCCATACGGCTGTTTGCAAGCTTTTGGAAGCTCGCAAGTGCGGCAGGCAAAGGCTGCCCCCGGGCCTCATCGAGGAGGGCGGACCAGTTCGGCAGCTCGGGCAGCCACGCGAGGTCGATGGACATGAGATGGCTACTCCACTGCGCTGAAATCTCGGGGCCCCTGACGCTCGCAGAGGGTACGGCGCTCGGAGGCAGAATTCGGAGCAAACCGGGGTGGTACGCTCTGATGGTATCAGGTCGATCTGCCGCCTTCGGGCCATGTGAAGATCGGGCCTGCGACGGGTTGACGCTCTACGGAGACCGCTGTCCGTGGGGCCATGCCGACCGATAAAAGGGACCATCTTCCATGCTCTTCGAGCCCGCTGCGCGCTCTTCTATCGAACCGCAGCCCTCCCCCTCGCAACCTGCTCCCATTGTCGCGTTCGGCGATCTGCCGCGGCTGTCTGCCTGGGACTATCTCGGCATGTTCACCGGCTTCCTGATGGTACTTGCCATCACGGTCGTGAACGCCCGCGGCCGCATCTTCTGGGAAGACGAGATGCTGGGGTGGTTGCTGCTGCGTGATCCTTCGTGGCACCACATGATCCGGGCGTGGAACCTGGGTGCCGATGGTGGAGGCTTCTCGTTTTACCTGCTGGGCCGGGCGTGGTTCCGCGTCTTTGGGGATTCCGCGCTGGCCTTCAGGCTGTTCAGCTCCACGTGCTTCGGCGTGGCGTTTGTCGCGACCTGGGCAGCCCTGCGCCGCTTTTATCCGATCTGGATCGTGGCATTCGCGGCTGCCAACACCTTCTTCTTCAGCCCGCCGCTGACGACGCATTTTCTCGAGGGCCGCTTCTATGGCCTGCTCGTGATGAGCACCGCCTTCGCACTATGGCTCGCCCTTGCCCTGGACGAGGCGCCGGAGGCCACACCGAAGTACCTCTATGTGGCGGCCTTCCTGATCCATGGGCTGCTGACGACCAGCCATGTGCTGGGCGTGGTGTTCAGCGTTGCTGTATTGGGCGCCACGGTGGTGCTCGACCGCATGCGGGGACGTCTCCGGATAGGGCTGTACGCGACGATTGCTGCGTCGTGGCTGCTCTTGCTGCCGGAGAAGACCTCAATCGTTGCGGCGGGTCGCGTGGGCAAGCCGCACTTCTGGACGAAGGCGCCTACGCCGCTTGAGTTGGTGGGTGCGTGGTCGGGCTTTAGTAGCGAGATTCGCCTAGTGCTGCTGGGGTTGGGGCTGCTGGCCGTGCTCACGCTGCTGCGCGGTCGTGACGGATTTATTGAGGAACTGCGCGACAGCTTTACCCAACGACGGCCCGTATATGTCGTGAGCGCGTGCCTGCTGCTGGTACCGCTGGCATTTCTGGTGGAGGGCCTGACCGGCACGTGGCTGTTCACTGACCGCTACCTGCAGCCGGTCACACTGGGGCTGGCGTACGTGACTGCCGAGCTTGCCATGATCATCCGCGCCTCTTCGTTTCTTGTGTCGATGAAGCAGCGGCGGCCGGGGATCACCGGGGTTGCCTTTGCTTGTGCCGCGCTGGTATTTGCAGGCTTCACCTTCGTCTGGGTGTTTCACCACGTGGCGCAGAATACGCCGGAGGCGGTGGACTTCACCGACCAACTGACGGCCCATCTGCCACACGATCTACCCGTGGTTGCCGAAGATGCCTTCACCTTCACCGACCTGATGGGGCGACAGGCC
>CAXTVC010000054.1:0-21791 GCA_964247615.1 uncultured Acidobacteriaceae bacterium | reverse complement strand
GTTCGTTTCCTTTCGCAATCGAGAATTTCCGCTTGACTATGAACACAAAAGAAACTAAAAGGAGCAATACGCAATAAGCAAAAGCTGGCGTGCAAGGTGGTGGTGTTGGCTCTTCGTCGTGTGCTGTTCCCCGTATCGGTGTGCCTCGGGATTGCCTCCCTTCAACCTGCGCTGACTGGGCAGGCCATTAGTCTTGGAGCACTGCGCGGCACGGTGACGGATGCGTCGGGCGCGGTGATTCCCAGGGCTACCGTGACGCTTACGGATCTAGGTACGAACGTGTCCCAGAAGACGGTAGCGGGCAGCAAGGGTGACTACACGTTTACCTCGCTGCGCGCGAGCACGTATAAGTTGCTGGTTGCCGCACCTTCCTTCGGTTCGGTAGAAAAGACGGGCGTTGCGCTGACGGTAAATCAGCAGACCACGCTGGACGTTTCACTCTCTGCTTCGAGTGAGGCGTCGATCACCGTGGAAGCGGTGCCTGTGCTGCTCGATGCAGACAATGCCACACTGGGCGCGGACATCAGCAGCCAGTACCTGACGCAGTTGCCTTTGCAGAATCGTGATCCATTCGGCATCGTTTTTCTGGCTGCGGGTGTAACGGAGACGGCCGGCTCCGGGACGAATAATTCCTATCCTGCCGGAACCAACTTTGTGTCGAACGGGCAGCGGAACTCAACAGCGGACATCCGCCTGGATGGTGTGCTGCTGACCGCCCCTGAACAGGGCGAGGGCGGCACGACGAACGTGTACTACCAGGCCACGGTGGAAGGGCTGCAGGAGGTCAAGGTTCAGAATAATGGCGTCTCCGCCGAGTTTGGGTCGAGCGGTGGCACGGAGATCGACGAGGTGATGAAGTCGGGTACAAATCGCCTGCACGGGAGTGCTTACTGGTTCAACCAGAATGCGGCGACGGATGCGCGCGACTACTTCAACACCGGTCCGCGACCGGATCATTCCCAGAACCAGGACGGCTTTTCGTTGGGCGGTCCGCTTCACAAGGACAAGACGTTCTTCTTTGTTGACCTTGAGTCGGTTCGTGCCAGCGTGCCGATAAACATTGTGGCGACAGTGCCGACGACGGCGCAGATCAATGGCGACTTTTCGCAGGCCATGACGTACGACGCGAATGGCAACGCGGTGCAGAACCAGCTGTTTGACCCGTTCAAAATCGATCCGGGCAGCTATACGCGGCCGGCGTATGCGGGCAACGTCATACCGAGCTCAGAGATCGATCCGGTGGGGCAGGCGATCCTGAAGCTTTACCCGGCAGCGAACACCGCCGGTGATTCGGTTTCAGGTGCGAACAATTATCGCAACACGCTGCTGGATACCGCGAATTCACTGCAGTTCGACGTGAAGGTAGATCATCACTTCAACAGCAGGTCCACCCTGCTGGGCCGTTACAGCAATCTTTTCGTAAGTGGCTCGACACCTACGCTGTTTGGTGACACTGAATTCAACGACGGGACGGCATTTACCGAGCGCGTCTTCAATGACGGCCTGTTCTACTCGTACACGCCGACTGCAAACACGGTGTGGACAAGTGCCATCGGCCTGGACCGTATAAGCCAGCCGACGCACAGCAACTATCCAAGCCCTACATCGGTAGGCTTCCCGAGTTACCTGATTCAGAATGGCGTGACGCGTATGCCAGCCATCATCATGGAGGACGCACCCTGGACGTCCATCTATGACCAGAGTGCAACGGACACGAAGTTTGCGCACACGCTGTTGGACTACTCGTCTTCGTTCGGCTGGACGCATGGACGGCACAGCGTGAAGGCGGGTGGCGAGCAGCGCATCTTCCTGAACAACTTCTTCCAGCCACCATACCCGAATGGGTACTTCAGCTTTGCGCAGCATGTGACCGCGCAGGTGCCGTACGACACGGCGGGTGGTGTGCAGGGTAACGACTTTGCGGGGCTGCTGCTTGGCTATGGTGATGCGAGCACGAACGGTATCAACATCTCGCAATCGGTGGCTGACAAGTCGAAGGAGACGGCGTTCTTTGCGCAGGATGACTGGCGCGCAACAGGCAAGCTCACGCTGAACCTTGGTGTGCGCTACCAATGGAGTACTCCCTACACGGAGCGAACGAACAACAGCCAGTTCAGCGACTTCACGGGTGATAGCGGTGTCACGCTGCCGGGGGCGTCTTCTCCATTGCTGGGTACAACGGTGTTTGCCTCGAGCGGGCAGCGCAACCTCGGCGTGGATCGCAACAATGTTTCACCGCGCATTGGCTTCGCTTACCTGGCCAACAGTGGCCTGGTGATTCGGGGAAGCGCCGGCGTCTACTACGGCCTGAGTGTGGCGACAAACTTTCAGTATCCAGGTACGGCGTTTACGGCGAGTCCTACATCTTTCTTCAGCAAGGACGGCTACCTGAGCCGCTATGCGACGTTGGCAAATCCGTTTCCGACGGGTATACAGCAACCGCAGGGAAGAAGCTACGGCGCACTGGCGCAGTGGGGTCTGGCGAATGCCAATAACCTTGATCTTGAGCCGGCTCGCAATGCAGAGATCTACCAGTGGAACCTGGGTATCCAGCAGTCTCTGCCAGCGACGATTGTGCTGGGCATCAACTACTCGGCCAACCGCAGTACGCATTTGCCGTGGGGCGGCTACAACAGCACCAGCAATCGCAACTTCATTGCCTCGAGCCTTCGTAAGCAGTACACGAGTGAGCAGCTTGGCACGCTCGTCGATAATCCTTTCCAGCCGCTGTTCAGTGGTGCGAGTGCCGTCTTTAGCGAGCCGGAGTCGCGTTACGGGGACGCTCAGATTCCGTTGCTGAACCTGCTTCGGCCCTACCCACAGTTCGATGGAGCTTTCCAGGGACTGCCCAAGTTGTCGGCGTCCTCCTGGTATAACGCCCTGCAGGTAGTGTTTCAGAAGCGGCAGGGCAAGTATCTGCGCTTTGAAGGCAATTACACGTGGTCAAAGAACATGGATGACTCCTCCACGGGCTTCAACGCCTTTGTTGGCACACTGAACAACGGCAACCCGCAAGAGCTGGACAACCTGAAAGCCGAGTGGTCGGTCAGCGCCAATGATGCAGGGCAACGGCTTGTGGCTGCGGTGATTCTGAAGATCCCGGTGGGTCGCGGCAACCTGATCGGAGCGCACATGAGCCGCGTGGCCGATGGCGTTCTAGGGGGATGGCAACTGACTACGTTGACCACCTTGCAAAGCGGACAGCCGCTGCCTTTCAGTATGGCGAATGCACGGCTGGCCGACGGGAATCAACGGCCCGATATTCTCTGCGGTAATTCACAGCAGCTAAAGATCGGTACCAGCATCCATTCTGCCGCGCGCTTTGGCACACCCTACCTGAATTCTTCCTGCTTTGCCGATCCGGGCGATCAGCAGGCAGGCAATGCGCCTCGTTATGTATCAAGTCTGCGATCTGACAGCATTCACCAGACAGATGTCACGCTGGAGAAGAGCTATGCGCTGAGCGAGCGCTTTGGATCCATTGAAGCCCATGCGGACTGCTTCAATTGCACCAACACCGCGCGGTTCGGGATACCCAACACAAGCTATGGCAGCTCGACGTTTGGTGTGATCTCGAACACGGCGGGAGGATCGTTGCCGCGGCATCTGCAGCTCGGGGTGCGTTACCAGTTTTAACGCAATACCAACCCCAAAAAAGACCGCTGAGCCCATGGGCTCAGCGGTCCTTTTTGCGGGCAGCTTACTGGAACCACACCACTGCGCCTCGTTCCAATGGGGGTAGTGTGAAGCGGAGTTTGTTTCCGGAGGGAACGCCGTGCACGATGGTTTCCGTGCCCAGAAACGGAAGGACATGCACCTGTGTTCCCGCTGCAACAGGCAGATCGATTTGCACCTCGCGCTGGGTCGTTGGGGTGAGCTGCTGGCCGGCCACAATGCCTGTGAAGTTCGCCAGAAAGAGGTATGTCCTGCCGGCGATCTGTACGGTGCGTACCGCTACGCTCTTGTCGGCAAGCACTTGCGGCTCCGCAGACGACGCAGTAGGGAGTGATTGCGTGAAGGCCGCCATGGATGTGGGGTCGGCTGCCGCGTAGTCCTTCAATGCCGCATCCGCATAGCCGCGCGTGGGGTCAGAAGGTAGACTCTGCACGTTCTCCAAGGCTGTGAGATCGGGCGACGCATAGCCAGTAGTCACGAGACGGCCTCCACCCTGGCTGAAGGCGGTGAGTTCTGCCCTTTCTGTAGCGTCCAGTTCATGAACGCTGGGTAGCACAAGCGTGGTTCCTTTGAATGCGGCGAGGGTGCGCGGCGTGACGATGCGGAACTGGCGATGGGTCTGCAGCAGAACGAGCAGGGCGCCGCGATAGGAGGCGACGAACTCCTCCGGATGACGGTTGCGCGTAGTGTCGGAGAAGTACACGCCCACGTCGCCTACAGGAGTTTGCACGGCACCGAAGATGTCCTCGTGCGCAGCGATCCAGGCAAAGACGCGCTTGCGCACGGCGAGGTCGTTGGAGCCTGACATGACGTGACCGCTGGCATCCCAGACGTTGGTGCCAGCCATGAGCTCCGAGGCGAAGAGGGTCAGCATGGCATCCGCTGCCGGCACGTGGGGTGCGCCGTCCCAGGAGTAGTTGAGCATCCACGTGGGCTTGGTGCCAGCAAAGGCGCGGAAGCTGCGCATACCGATCTGGTACATCATCCAGTCGAAGGGTGGACGCGACGCGGCTGTGTGGTCGTCACCCGCGCCGAACTCGTACTCGTGCGCGATGGCGTCGGCGACGCCGTAGATCTGGTAAACGTCGCTGCCCACGCGGGGCGCTTCGCTTTCGATGCCGGGAAAGATCTCCGGGATGAGCGAGATGTTCGGGTTGACTTCGGCTGCGGTGCTTCGGATCTCTGCGAGGAAATCAGTGAGCGTGGCGATGCGGAAGTCTACCCACTTCTGAAAGCCGGGGTCGTCGAAGTTGCCGACGTCGATGTCCTTGCGGGCGTCGAGACCTGTTTTGCGATGGAAGGCTTCGACCGTTGCATCATCGAAGCTGGCCCAGGTGTCCTCCCAGTGGGTGAAGTGCGTCATCCAGTAGGGAATGTCGACGTAGATGCCATCGACGCCGGTCGCAGCGATCTGGTGGATGCGTTGCATGTAGAGCTTGCGCCATGATGCGGCATAAGGGCTTACCCATGCGTCTTCTTCGCCCTTGGCGATCCAGAACGCGGCCTTGTTGTCGAAGATGGCTGGATCGCCAGCCTTGTTACGCTGCAGCCAGTCCGGATGTTCCTTGGCGAGGGTATGCGCGGAGTTTGCTTCGGTGGAGATGCACTCGGTACCCGCGACATAGACGAAGATCTTGTTGCCATGCCGATGCGCGGCAGCGGACACCTTCCGCAGCGCGTCGAGCTTCTGCTCGGGGTGGAGCAGGCTCTCGTAGCGGCCGGGGATGTCATTGTCGACCTCGATGCCGTAAACGTGGCTCTCTGTCGCTTGCTGCACGATGCGCTCGGCTTCCGCGGTGCTGACAGGATAGGCCGCGATGCGTACTTTGCGCAGCCAGGTACGGGGATCAACGTTGCCCTTTGTCGTAAGGGGTTGCTGGGCCGCTGCGGCGCTTGCCAGGCAGAGCCCGAGCAGCGGAACGAACGAGCGTGACAGATCCAGCCTTGAGAATTTTCGGGATAGCATGGTGAACCTCCGGACTGCGAGAAGAGGATGCGATCAATGCGCGTCAGAACGTTGGCTGAACTTCGGGATCGTCGGCGTGCCTGCCCCAGAGATGACGAAGGCGATAGACAACGAGACCTACAGCGATCCAAACGAAGCCCAGCACCTGGGCGTTGCGACCGAGGTTGAGCCAGATGAAGCCGCTCACCAGGAGGCCGGCGAGCGGGATGGTTGCTGCAAGAGGAACCTTCTCCGCAGTACGAGAGCGGTAGTGGATGAAGGCTGCGGCGTTGACACCCATGAACGCGATGAACGCTCCGAAGTTGAGGAGCTCGGCACCTTTTTCGTAGGTGAGGATCATGGTGCCTACCAGTGTGAGTAGGCCGACCAGCAGCACATTGTTGCGCGGGATGGCCGTGCGTGGGTCGAGGACGCCGAAGAAGCGACGGGGCAGCGTGTTGCCACGACCCATGCCGTAGAGCAGACGCGCCGAGCCGGATTGCGCGGCAATCCCGGAACCGAGGTTGGCGATCAACAGCGTTGCATTCAGCACCTGGAAGAGGACAGGACCGCCGATGCGACGCGCGACATGTACGTAGGCTGTATCAACCAGAGCCTCAGGAAAGGGACCGTTGTAGGGCCAGGCGAGTTGGGCGACATAGACCTCCACCGCAGAAAGCAGGCCGATGATGAGGCATGTGAGCACGGTGGCCAGCATGATGTTGCGCCTGGGGTTCTCTACTTCTTCTGACAGCGTGGAGATGCCGTCGAAGCCGATGTAGGTGAGCACGGCTAGCGAGGTACCACGAAAGAAGCTGCCGGGGTTGAAAGTTGTGGGATCGTAGAACGGGCGCAGCCAGGCGCCTCCGAAGGGATGTGCCACATAGGCGAGGTAGCGTATCGCGTAGCCGAGGAAGATGACGACGACCATGCTCATCCCGATGGCGAGGATGGTGTTCACGCGCCCGGAGGACTGCACGCCCAGCAGATTCAGCCCTGTGAACAGCAGCACAATGGCCACCGCCCAGGCAGCATAAGGAACGCCGGGCAGGATGTTGCGCGCGGCGGCCGCACACCAGATGGCACAGATAATCGGATTCAGCAGGTAATCCATGAGCATGGACCAGCCGACCACATAACCCGCCACGGGATGCAGTTCGCGCCCGACATAGGTATAGGCCGAGCCGGCGCTGGGGTATACGCGGGCCATCCGTCCATAGCTGACGGCGGTGAAGAGCATTGCCACCATCGCGAGCAGAATGGTTGACACGATGTGTCCGCGCGCGATGTTGCTGACGACGCCATAGATGCCCATGGGCGCTGTGGGCTGAATAATAACGATGCCGTACACGATGAGGTTCCACAGCTTGAGATTGCGGCGCAGTGTGGGCGCGCCTGCCTCGGAGGCTTGCGCTGTCGTCATGTCCAAGTGCTACCTCGCTTCACGGAGACTGTCTTACCTGCGCTATCGAGGTGGCGGCTCGAGGCGACGCTGCTGCTCCGGACGGAACTTTGTTGGGATCAGGCCATCGATGGCGATGGGCGCTGTCGTCTCGGCAGCCACCCCGCCGAGTCCGGTGGTGGTCAGTTTCACGGTATATGAACCGGGCTGCGTGTAGGCGTGGGTCGTGTGTTGCCCGTCCGCGGCAACGCCATCACCGAAGTCCCAGTGGAAATTCAGGATCGCATCGTGTTCGGCTTTTGGCTCCGCCGCAAACGGCACACTTGCTCCGGTGTTACTTGTCTTGGGCGCGGTGATCATTGCCGACGGTGGGGAAGCGGGTGTGCTTTCATTAACAATGCGCAGCATGCGTACCGTGTGTGCCGGCTGTGAGAGGGCTGTGCCCTCCCGCAATGCGATCGGCTGCGCCTTCTCGTCAAATGCATCGACAGCCGTGTAACTCTGGCCCGGTATGAGGCCCAGCTCCGTGAAGGTCAGCTTGTGGGTCCGCTCCCCCTCGCTCCAGTTGAAGAGTGTGAGAACGGACTGGTGGTCGTCCTCATGCAGAAGGAACAAGCTGGGCTGCAAATCTTCCACACGGTAGTCCAGCAGATCCAACGGTACCGAAGCTCGGCCCAGCCTGGCCATGTTCAGCATGGTGGTGTTGGTCAACAGCGCTGTACGTTCCGCGTTGCCCCCCAGCGAGGGCAGGTTGTCGCCATCCTCGAACAGGCCGCCACTGACCGCTGTAAGCGCGATGGAGATCTTTGCCTCGTCAAACGTCAGCGCATGCGTATCGTTGTGGAAGTCCTGATCGCGGATGACCTGCTGAGACACGGTGAAGGCATCAGGATCTGCAACGAAGAAGTTGCGATTCATGTAGTAGCGGGCGGCGATACCGGGGGCAGCTTCCTTGCTGGCGAGGAACGTGTGGCCTGTGTCCTGGGAGATGCGTCCCATGTCTACATAGCCGATGAGGTTCAGCATCTCGCAGCCGTCCTTGTCGAGCAGCACTTCATCGC
Organism: uncultured Acidobacteriaceae bacterium; assembly: GCA_964247615.1. Taxonomy (GTDB): domain Bacteria; phylum Acidobacteriota; class Terriglobia; order Terriglobales; family Acidobacteriaceae; genus Granulicella. Next base: position 13,708 of record CAXTVC010000054.1, on the reverse strand, counting down.
CAACCGCTTCGCGCAGGGTTTGCAGGCCGATGCGTTGCGCTTCAAGAGCTGTAGTGTTTGGCCGGGAATACATGCCTTCGACGGCGCTGTCCTCCATAAAGTCGAGCTTGATGTAGCGAATGCCCCAGTCGCGCGTCAGCGTTCTGTAGGTTGCCCGCAGGTAGGCCTGGGCCTCTGGGTGCGTGGTGTCCAGAGCGTAGAGCTGGTCCTTGTTGTTCTCTACCTTGCCGAGATGGATGGGCGTGCCTCCGGCGTTGTGCACAAGCCACTCGGGATGATGCGCAAAGATCCAGGAGCGCTCTGAGACTTCGAAGGGGGCAGTCCAGATGCCCGGCGTGAGCCCCAGCCCCGTGACCTTGCGCTCCAGGGCGCCGAGGCCCTGCGGGAACAGCGACGCATCGGCGGTGGCGTATTCTCCGCGTGCAAATTGATAGCCCTCATCGATGTGAAAGAAGTTGTAACCGTAGGGCGCAAGGTGCTGGGCCATCCATTGAGCGTTAGTGAGCGCCGTGGCTTCATTCAAGCCGAAGTAATAGGCGGTCCAGCTCCACCAGCCAATGGGCGTGGGGGCTGTCACGCGAGCATGATGCAGGTCGCGCACCAGGCGGCCATAGGTTTCGAGCTGCATATGAGGGTCGGCGGCTACGCTGAACAGCATGCGCTCTCCAGCAAGCTCGGCGCCTGGTGCCAATGGAAGGCTGAGGGCTACACGATCTTCCGTAGCGGCGGTTGCCAGGGAGTTTTCGAGCAGAAGCTCGGTTGTGCCAGTCGAGTCAACCTCATAGCTGGCGATTTGCGATGCCTTCGTGGGAGACATCCGCAGGCGTAGCACGCTGAGGTATTTATCCGAGGTGAGCGCGCCTAGGAACCAGCTTTCGTGGCTCTCCCGGTCGTAGATCGTCTGGCTACCTACGGCGCGATGAACTCCTTTGTCGGCGTCCGTTAGATCGCGGAGGCGCATTGCTGGGCGGTCTTCGCTGAAGCTGTCGGAGATGACGCGTTCTCGCTCGGGCGACCCGTGGAGATGAAAGCCCTCGGGTCCGGCATCGATACACCGGATCGTCTGCACGGTGATGTTTGCCGAGGTGGTGTTCCGTACGGTGGCCCGGAGGTCGCCGAACGGAGCCCCGTTGTAGCTGCGGAGCCGTATGATGAGCTCCGGCGCATCGTGCCTGCCGGTGTAACGCACCGTCCATTCCCCGGCTTCGCCGAGCTCACCTTTTGACGTCGTGTGAGTGACCACGTGCTGCGGGTAGTCGCGGGCGTACAGCCAATGGCCGTTGACCTCTGCAGCCGCACCGGCGCGTAGTACCGGATCGGAAGCATGGGCGGGCGTGGAGACAGCGTACGTGCCATCGCGCGGATCGACGCTGACCTGAAGATGTGGAGTTTGCGCCGCAGCGGCCAAGCCAGGTGCCAGGACCAGAACAGCTCTCCAGGTGGAGGGGCGAAAGAGGCGAGAAGGGTGCCGCTGATGCTGCAAAGGGAAGCTCCAGTTGAGGAAGGATGGATCCTGATACAGGCGTCCCGCGCAGGAAACCACGTGCTCACAGCTGCTGCAAGGTCGTTCCGCCATGGCTGCCGTTGTAGGACGTGACAGGGACCAACGTGTTGCGACGGTTACGAGAGGTTAGTTTTAGTTACCGTTGCTTTCGATGTCAAGGAATTTCGTAGAACCGGCGATCGCAGGGCTACGTGGCCAACTCTTGCCCGGAAGATCGTCACACTGCTGTAATGCCAAGGCGTTCTGTGCGGAGACGCTGCAGGCGCCCTGAGCTGGATCTAAGAACAGCGGACGGCCTGATGCACGGTCGACGTGGTAAGCTCAGCGACTGATTCCTGTCCTATGTCTCCCATTGACCTGATCCTGTTCGACTGTGATGGCGTGCTCCTCGACAGCGAACTCATCAGCAGCCGGTGCGCTGCTGACGAACTTCGTGAGGTGGGCATGCAGGTAAGTCCCACCGAGGTGTTGCACCGCTTCCTTGGTGTGTCGCGAACGAAGATTGCCGCTGCGGCGGCGGATGCGGGACATGCTGTGCCATCGGACTTCGTTACGCGGCTGGAGAATCGCATCCACCGCATGTTTTCGACCGAACTACGACCGATTGACGGTGTGGGAGACGTACTGTCGCAGATCAGGTGCCCGCTCTGCGTGGCGAGCAGCAGCTCGTTACCCTATATACGGCACGGTCTCCGCCTGACTGGATTGCTGGGGTACTTCAACGATCATCTGTTCAGCGCGTCTATGGTCAGCCGGCCGAAACCCGCCCCTGACCTTTTTCTGTATGCGGCGGAGCAGATGGGAGTACGTCCGGAACGATGTCTCGTGATTGAGGATTCCATGGCTGGCATCCAGGCTGCGAAGGCTGCGAACATGCGCGTGTTTGGCTTTCTTGGAGGGAGTCATCTGGACGCAGCGGAAGCGCTGCCTCGCTACCAGGCCGCGGGCTGCGACCGGGTGTTCGCCTCAATGCGGGAGGCAGTTGACCTCATCGCCGGTGTGGACCCCGGGGCAGTGACCACGCAGCTTTTGGACCAGCACTTTTCGGAGACCGCATGAAGCCAGAACCCACCATGGCTCATGACGCGCGCAAGGGAAGAGGGATGCTGGTCGACGAACGTCGGCAACACGTTCTGGCCCTCATTCAACGGGAGGGCCGCGCCATTGTGGGTGAGCTTTCCGAGCAGCTCGGCATCTCGCGCATCACGATCCGTAAGGACCTTGAGCATCTGCAGTCCAAGGGCCTGATCCAGCGCTCGCATGGTGGCGCCCTGCTGCTGCAATCGAACACCTTGTTGGATCCGTCGCTGACGGAGAAGCAGATGCTGCATACGCAGGAGAAGAGCCGCATCGCTGCCGCAGCGGTAGAGCTGGTGCAGGAGAATCAATGCGTCATTATTGATTCGGGAACCACCACAACGGCGATCGCGCAGGCGCTGCGCAAGTTTTCGCGGCTCACCGTGGTGACGAACGCGGTGAACATCGCGGCCGAGCTGGGCACCTCTGATTTTGAGGTCATCCTGACGGGCGGTACGCTGCGCAAGAACTCGTTCTCCCTGGTGGGACCTCTGGCGGAGGATGTCCTACGCGAGATCCATGCCGATATTCTGTTTCTGGGCGTGGATGGCTTTGATCCCCAGCTTGGATTCACGACGCCCAACCTGCTGGAGTCGCGCGTCAACCGTGCGATGGTGCGGGCCGCGAGTGTGTCTGTTGCGGCTTGCGACTCCACAAAGTTCGGACGGCATAGCCTGGCACTGATTGTGCCGCCGCAGGAGATCGACATCGTGATCACTGACCGTGGACTTGATCCCCGGTATGCGGATCAACTGGAGAAGCTGGGCATACGACTGATTCTGGTTTGAACCAGTCGATGGTTCCTACAGCTCTTACGCAGGCGGACAAGCGCGGGAGTACATCCGCAGCACGTCGCGAATCTGATCGATGACCAGCCCTATGGGTTCGTTCTGAAGACGATGTTCCCTGACACGACCGTATTGCACGGGAAGGTATTGACTGAGCAGGGTTTCGTCGATGGTCTGCGCGGAAAGATTGCCGATGAGTGTAGCGACAGCGGCTTCGGCAGCAGGCTTGTTCCAGTAGTAACGGATCCGGTCGCTGTAGCTGTACTTTCGCAGCTGCTGTCGTTCTTCCCCGGAGCCTGTGTAGTGCGTGGCCCAGTCCTTCGGCTCCGCCAGCATGCAACTCTCAAGCGTCGCGGCAAGGTAGGAGCAGCGATGCGCGGGCACGGTCATTCTCTCGATGTGCTCGAGTGCGAAGAGCGCTTCACGCATCGCGAAGGTGAGCGCTGGCCCTACCTTGAGGATGCCGAAACCGTCCTCCACCAGAGCCGGATACGCCTGTGGGAGTTGGTAGTCGGTGGAATGCGCTTCAAAGGTGAGCGGCCCGTTGCCCTGTTGGCGCCAGGCAATGAGACGCGCAGCTTTCTCGCGGTCGTATTCGATGACCGAGGCATGCCCGAACTCCACGCCGGGCTGCACCACGAGCGCGATGACCCGCGACCAGGCATCGTGCATGCCGCTGTCGTGGAAGGCTGACCGATGGATCTGCCACGTCTGCTCCGCCGCAGCGTCGCTGGTGATCTGGAGACCTTCAAGGGCGTGGGTTGCGCCACCAGGCGTGGGGACCTCGGTCCCGATGATGTAGACGGGCGCCTCCCCTCCTGGTGGGCGTGCTGCTTCGGCGACTGCGGCAAGGCGCACCGCCCGGGAGGCCACCTCGGTATCCGAGAGTACGTGCGGTTCGTCGGCGCAGCCCATGCTTGCATCGAGATGGATCTTGGTGAAGCCGGCGGCCACATACTCACGCACCATGATCTCCGCTTCGTGCATCGCCACCGCGGCGGGCAGATGGCGCCAGGGGTTCGGTCCGAGGTGATCGCCCCCCAGGATCAGCCGACGCAGGGGCAAACCACCCTTTGTTGCCAATGTTTCGACGAATGCCCGGAAGTCCGCTGGCCGCATCCCCGTGTACCCGCCAAGCTGATTGACCTGGTTGCTGGTGGCCTCAATCAGCAGAAGCGATCGGTCTTCGACCGCCTGTTCCACGGCGGCCTGCACCACCCACGGGTGCGCGGAGCAGACCGAGTAGATGCCCTTGCCCGGCCTGGAGAGAAGCTCTTGAAGACGATGGGTTTCCACGATGGCTTTCTCCAGGGTGCTGCTGCGGGGGTCGCCGTGTGCCGCTGAGGTGCGACCCCGGCAGGAGGCGTTAGCGGTAGATGGCGAACTGCTGCACAACGCGCGTGATGACATCGCCGGAGCTCGGGGCGTCCGGTCGGCAATCATTCGCCAGGGCCGCGCAGAGTCCAAGCAACTGGCCGAAGATGACATCAACAACCGGTCTATAGCCGTCCTCGACATCCAGATCCAAAGGAAGAAAGGCTTCGCAGCGTGAGGTGAGCGCCGCGCTCGCACTGGCTGGCCCTACGGCAATGCGCTTGGCAACGATCTGCTTCCTGCCAACCTCGTCCAGAAGATCAAGGGCATACCCCTGGCGCCGAGCATCACCGGAGACAAAGCAGACGAAGACCGTCTCGCGATCCAGGGCGGCCATAGGGCCGTGACGCAGACCAAGCGTGGTTTCCGCCATGGTCTTGACCTGTCCGGCCGACATCTCCAGGACCTTCAGGGCCGCTTCTTTTGCAACGGCGTTGAGGGCACCGATACCGACGAGGCAGAGCCGTGGAAGGTTTTCTGCGGCAATTTCTTCGGCGAGTACGTAGCCTGCCTCGAGCACATTACGGCCGGCACGCTGCAACTGTTCGAAGATGGGTCCGTACGTCCCCAGCGACCACGCATGCGCAAGACACTGGCCCATCAGAACCATGTTGGTGAAGGAACTCGTCATGGCGAGACTTCGATCATTCACCGCGTCGTCCAGCACCACGTCGCAGGAGTTCGCGTGCTGACGAGAGAGAGCGATCATCTGCGCCTGGGGGTTGCAGGTGACCACCAGGTGCGCGATCTCCGGGTAGCGCTCCATCGCCTGCTGGATGATGGCTACGCCCTCAGGAGAATCTCCGGAGCGTGAAAAGGAGATCCACAGATACTTTGTGTCGGCAATAATGCAGTCATCAAGATTTGGCAGGAGGTCCGTGCTGGCAATGGCGATGACCTGGCATTGCCACTGCTTGCGGAGCAGGGGAGCGAGAGCCTGACCGATATAGTCCGAGGTACCCGCGCCGACCAGAAAGACTACCGGCTTATCTGCCTGAGGGGCTCGGACGCCGACCTGCTCGAGGAAGGAGCAGAGACGATGCTGTTCATGCTTGAAGATGGCGAATGTCGTCCCCCAGGTATCGGGCTGCTGAGCGATCTCCTTCGGTGTATGCACCAGGCCCCGGGGGCCCTGTTCCTCCGGAGCAAGCCGTACGAGACTCAACAATGTAGTCACGGAAGTTCCTTTGCGTTACGATTTATGCCAAGTACAATCTAAAAGGAAAGAAAACAAAAGTAAAGAGAAGGTTGAGTCGGTTTGATGCTCACTGAAAAGCCTGGACCGAATGTGGTGATCCCGGGGGAGATCAACCTGGATCTCATCCTGTATGGTCTGCCGACGCAGATGCCGCTGGAGCGCGAGCTGCTGGGCAGCGGCTTCGTGACAACGCTGGGTGGCTCGTCCGCGATCGTTGCGCACAATCTCGCGGTGCTGGGAACTTCTGTAGGGTTCCTCTGCATGGCAGGCCACGATGAGCTGGGGCGCATCGCGCTGGATCGCCTGGCGGCAAGTGGTGCAGACATTTCGCACGTGATGTACCACCCTGAGTTGAACACCGGGGTCACTGTGCTGCTGCCACATGGTGAAGAGCGACACATCCTGACCTACCCGGGCGCGATGGCGGCCATGCGCGTGGAGGATCTGCCGATGGCGTACGTGCAATCTGCCCGTCACCTGCACCTGTCTTCACTTTTTCTGCAACGTGCGCTGCAGCCTGGGTTGCCGGATCTGTTTCGTACGCTGAAGCAGGAGGGGATAACACTCTCGCTTGATACCAACGACGACCCCGCAGACGAATGGGGCGGAGTGCTTGCCGAGCTTCTGGATCTTGTCGACGTGCTACTGCCGAATGAGGACGAGATCCTGCGCATGACTGGCATGGGGACGCTGGACGAGGCGCTAGCGGCATTGTCGCCGCGTGTACCGCTGATTGTCGTGAAGCGGGGGGCAAAGGGTGCTCTGGTGCAGCGGGGCAACAGGCGTGACCTGGTCCCGGGCCTCGCCGTTATGCCAGTGGACACGATCGGTGCGGGGGACAGCTTTGACGCAGGATTTCTGCATGCATGGCTGCGTGGGCTTGATCCGCAGCGTGCTGCTGTATTCGGCAATGTGACGGGCGCGCTTTCAACGCAGAAGCCGGGCGGAACCGAGGCATTTCGCGATCGCATCTTTTTGGAAGAATTCCTTGGGAGGCACGCCGAGGGATTGTCGTGAAGCCGGTTGTGATGACAATGCTTGTCGCATGCAAGACGTTGCCGTAGATTTCACTTCAAACTTCAAGAGGTTCTGAGAAATGGATCGACAGATCTGCAATCCTGAGGACAGCACCCTGACTCCCCGTGCCGTGACACGACTTTGTCTCGTTGGCGTGCTTGCTCTAGGCGCAGCCTTTTGCCTGGACGCATCGTTTGCCGTGGGGCAGACCTCTGCGGTAGCTCCCCTGCAGGCTTCTGCAAGCGTGAATGGATCGACCTACCGGATTGCGAACTCCGTCATCGAAGGGACCATTTCAGTGCGTGACGGCCACCTTACGGGCTTGCGCGTGACTGACCTGGTACGGCGGCACAGCGTGGCTCTCCGTGATCCATTTCAGGTGACCCTGGCTGGCGGTTCTGCGTTGAAGGCTTCGGCCCTGCATCTCGTAGCGTCGCCTATTATTGAGACGCTGAACCCGACGTCATCCAGCACGCGCGAGGCGGAGCATGCTGGTGGAAAGCAGCTCTGCGCGGACCTGGAGGCGGGTCCTCAGGTTGCAGCGCGGTGGTGCCTGGTGCTGCGCGATGGATCAGCATACATGCGGCAGAGCTTGCAGCTGCAAGCTCGGGAGGAGCCCGCGCCCATCGACATTGTGACGCTGCTCGACTTCACCGATGCGGGAGCTCATGTTGCGGGCACGGTCGCCGGCTCCCCCGTTGTGGAGGATGGCGCCTTCTTCGCGTTTGAGCATCCCATGGCGAAGTCCACTGTCGCCGACGGACATGTGCTGGCGTCCCTTCATCGTGTGCTGCCGCTGCAGGCGGGCCAGTCTGTGACCTACTCCTCTGTAGTTGGATTCAACGATCAAGGTCAGCAGCGCCGGACCTTTCTCGCTTACCTGGAGCGCGAACGCATTCATCCGTATCGCACGTTTCTTACCTACAACTCCTGGTATGACCTTGCTTTTGGAGAGCGCTATACCGAGGCGGGCGCGCTGCAGCGTGTGGGAATGTTTGGAGAGGAGCTTGCGCGTAAGCGTCACGTGCAGCTGGACTCGTTTCTCTTCGATGACGGATGGGATAACCCGGGGAGCTTATGGCAGTTCAACGCCGATTTTCCGAAGGGCATGGCCGAGGTCAGTGCGAAGACGGCAGCGTTTGGTGCGGGCGTGGGCATGTGGGTGTCGCCGTGGGGCGGCTATGACGAAGCCAAGAAAGCGCGCATTGCTTACGGGCGGGCGCATGGATACGAGATCGTCAAAGATGGCTACGCACTATCGGGGCCGCGGTACTATGACGCCTTTGAAAAAGTGTGCCTGGATCTTGTGCGCAGCTATGGGGTGAATCAGTTCAAGGTAGACGGAACTGGAAATGCGGATCAGGTGTTTCCCGGCAGCGCCTACGACAGCGATTTCGACGCGGCCATTCACTTGATGGGCCGGTTGCGCGAGCAAAAGCCTGACCTCTTCATCAACTTAACGACCGGCACCTATCCCTCGCCGTTCTGGCTGGAGTATGCAGACTCGATATGGCGCGGCGGCGAAGATCACAGCTTCGACGGCGTGGGCAGCTGGCGGCAAAAGTGGATCACCTACCGCGATGGGCAGACCTATAAGAACATTGTGGAGGGTGGGCCGTTATATCCCTTGAACTCCCTTATGTTGCACAGCATCATCTATGGGCAGAAGGCAGAGCATCTGGGCAACGAGCCGACGGAGCCTCACAGTGCAGACAAAGATTTTGCTGACGAGGTATGGAGCTTCTTCGGCTCGGGAACCGATCTGCAGGAGTTGTACATCACGCCTTCACTATTGAACGCAGGGAATTGGGATGCTCTAGCTGACGCGGCACGCTGGTCACGAGAGAACAGCGATACCTTACGCGATACTCACTGGATCGGTGGCGATCCTGCGAAGCTGCAGGCGTATGGCTGGGCTGCCTGGACACCGAAGAAGACGATCCTGGTGCTACGCAATCCGTCTGACCATGCGCAGAGTTTCGCGGTGGATGCAGGAGCAGTGTTCGAGCTGCCGAAAGGAGCGGCCCGCGGCTTTCGCTTACGCGACGCGCGTCATGGGGTTGGGTCGGGGAAGCAGCCTCAGCTTCAAGCGGGAGAGCCTTACATGGTTTTACTCGCACCGTTCGAGGTGCGTGTCTTTGAAGGCACGCCAGAGTAAGGCGGCGCAGTTTTTCTAGGCAGCTTCATAACGGAAAGATTTGCGAGACGAGGACCGAGAGACATGGCATTGCGATTGGCCGCTGTAGAAGACGTACAGCAAAGCAAGGAACTGTATGGCCGTCTCCTGCTGACGGTCGCGGGCCTAGGCGGGCTGCTCTATGGTGTGGACGTTGGCATCATCGGTGGAGCGCTACCCTACCTTGAAGCGACGGCCCATCTCACGCCGGGTCAGCTCTCGATCATCGTGGCAGCGGTGTTGCTTGGCAGCGTGCTGTCGACCTTTTTCGCGGGAGCGATCGCGGATGGCATCGGGCGCAAGCCGTGCATGATTCTAAGCGGTGCTGCCTTTGTGGCGAGCATACCCATGATCGCGCTTTCGCACAGCTACAGCCTGCTGTTTTTTGGTCGTCTGCTACAGGGCATGAGTGGCGGCTTCATCGGAGTTGTGGTGCCGCTCTACCTGGCGGAGTGCCTCGGCGCGGACGTCCGCGGCAAGGGGACGGGCCTGTTTCAATGGTTTCTTACACTGGGTATCGTGAGTGCTGCGCTCATCGGCATGTATTACAGCTACCGTGTGCAGGCGATCGAAAATCTGCACAATGCCGACGCGCTGTTCGGCTTCAAGGACCAGGCCTGGCGCCGCATCTTCTGGATTTCGCTCCCGCCAGGGATCCTATTCATTGCCGGCAGCGTGCTTCTGTCTGAATCGCCGCGATGGCTGTTTCGCAAGGGACGAAAGGACGATGCGCTGCAGGCGCTTCTGCGCTCGCGAGCGATGCCACAAGCGCGTGTAGAGCTCGACGAGATGGCGGTCGAGGGGCAGGCGAGTGCATCGTCGCAGAGTCTCCCCCATGGGGATTCTCTGCTGCGGCGACGATATGTGCTGCCGTTTCTGATTGCCTGCGCGATCCTTTTCTGCAACACGGCTACAGGCATGAACAGCATCATTGGTTTCAATACAAGCATTCTGCTGGAGAGCGGTCTTTCCGATTTGCAGGCTCATTGGGGCTATGTGGTATTCACGGCGTTGAATTTCCTCATGACCCTGATCGGAGTCGTGCTCGTCGATCGCAAGGGCCGTAGATTTCTGCTGCTTGTGGGGACTCTTGGCATGGCAACGTCGCTTGCCTGCACGGCGGCGCTGTTTCTCAGCACGGAACGTCATGGCGTCGATTGCACACAGGCTGTGCAACGCATGGTCAGCCCTTCACAGAGCCTGTCTCTTCATCTTGATCCACAGACGATTCGGCGTTTGCTCGAGTCTTCCCATGAAGGATTACAGGCCGTGAACCTGGACAGGGCGTCCTTCACCATCATCTATGCGTATGCGGGATTCACCGGCAAGACCGACCTGTATCGCACCGATGATGCGACTCCACGCGAGATCCGGGTTACGCGTGAGGCAACGTTGCCGTCTACGCGGGTCGAGGCCCTCCTCAAAGCGCCGTTTTCCAACGCACAGGCGGCCGGAGCGGCTCCCCTGGTGATCAAGCGTGCCTTGATTCAGAACGTTCCAGATACGCGGCATGGATGGGAAGTGGCGGCCACCCTGTTTGCGTTTGTTACGTTCTTCGCTCTGGGCCCCGGCGTGTGCGTATGGCTCGCGCTCTCTGAACTGATGCCCCTTCGGATCCGCTCGAATGGTATGAGTATCGCGCTTGTGATCAACCAGCTTGTGTCGACCGTGCTGGCGGCAATCTTTCTTCCCGTGGTCAGCCGTTACGGCTACTCCAGCATGTTTTTGCTCTTTGCGGGGTTTACGGTCGTGTATTTCCTCGTGGTCAGCTTCGCCTTGCCTGAAACGAAGGGCAAAACGCTGGAGGAGATCAGCGCACTATTCGAAGGGCCTGGCCGAACAAATGCATTGCGCAGCTAGGCGGTGCTAGCCCAGCAGTTTTATGGCGTTCTCCCGGTAGATCTTCCGCAGCACCTCTTCGGGCAGATTAAGGCCGTAGATGTTCCACCGACCCTGGCGCGATGCATGGGAGGGGTAGTCGAAGTACTCATCCTCCGTCTCCAGGAAGCGAAAGTGCGCGCGGTACATGGCGACGTCCGGCAGAAGATCCGTGCCGAAGAGAATGCGGTCCGCAAAGCGCAGGAAGAATCTACGGGCGGTGTAGGGTTGTCGGCCCAGCTCGGCGGTGCGAGCGCCAATATCGATGGACACGTTGGGATTCGCCTCCAGCATCTGCACGGCGCGGGGCAGGTGCTCTCCGCACTCGCCTACATGGGCTGCCACGAACTTTGTCTTTGGGTGGCGAGCGAAGACGCGGTCGCGCTGATCGAGCAGGTCATGCTTCGTGACAGTCGCATACTGGACGCCCCACTCGGGATGTGCCGCGAGCTCTTCGTAGCGCTCGTTGGTGGCGTCGATGGGAAGGAAAAAGGCGTCGGGATCGGCGGTATGGAACATGACGGCCATGCCAAGCTCTCCGGCCTTTTCAAACAGGGGAGCAAAACGCTCATCGTCAATACGCACCAGCTCGCCAGAGGGGTCGCGCAGGAGCAGACCGAAGTCCTTCCAGAACTTGATCCCAATGGCTCCATGATCGGCCAGCTTTTCCAGACGACCCAGCGTGCGTTCAACGAAGTCGGGGGCATGCAGGTCGCTCCAGTCCATCCAGCCGATGGTGGCGAAGCGATTTGCCGAGGCAGACGCGAAGCGACGGATCTGCTCCAGAGCGGCTTCGCCTGTCTGCATCGTGATGTTGATGATGCGCTCAATGCCGCAGGCATCCATGATGGCTAGCACTTCCCCGGGCTCGGTGCTATCGAGATGGTTGTGATAGTCGATCGCGGGCACAAGGGACTTCAACGGCTCATGCACGTCGGCTCTCAACATGGAGACCGGCGTGTAGTCGCTCAGGCGCAGATCCACCTCTGCCTTGGCTGTGACCATGGAGACGAAGCGATCCTGTGTCTCACCCTGGATGGTGTCTTCCTCGGTCTGCAGCTCGGAACCTGTCATCGCATCCTCCCCGGCCGAGCCATCGCAATGATGCGCGCCGACTAGCTTTCGTTTCTTTTCTACCTGTTTCGAATGGAAAGTCAAATGGAAGTGTCGGCTCCACGCTGACGTGAAGCCCTGGGGGCGTTCTGTGGCGGCCAGGTTTAGATTGCTGAAAAACTCTGCCGATAGCAGGAGCACTCTGCAGAATGATCGGAGAGTTCGGCCAGAGGATGCGGTTGCGGTGAAGGTGTCCGGAGCACGGACAGGGGATTCGCGGGCTACATCTCCAGTGGGATTACCCGGGGAGGTTCGAGGGCGTTACGCTGCAACCCATGGGTCGGGAACAGTACAAAACGCCTGACGAGGATGTGACCTCGGAGTTCGATCGGGTGTGTCAATTGTTTCAGCTGGCACTCGGCAAGCCGTCAGACCGTGTGCTTTTTGAGTCCTTGATGGGCGAAGCCAACGAGCAGGGCATGAACTGGATTCAGGGTCTGGAGTACGTGATCGAACGCCGTGAAACCAATGTGCATCCGGAGATGCGTGACCGACGGCCCGCGGCCCGGGCCGAGGAGTCCTCGGCGGGCGCAAGGGGCAGTCTTCGCAAAGCGGGGTAGCGCACCGCCACGTGGTTTAAAGGCCTTTGGCGACCAGAAAGAGGATCAGATCCTTGACGCGGCTGGAGTAGCCCCATTCGTTGTCATACCAGCTCAACACCTTGGCGGTATTGCCGACGACCTTGGTCAGCTTGGAGTCAACGATGGACGAGAGCGGGTTGCCTCGGAAGTCGGAGCTGACCAGTTCCTGCTCGGTGTAGCCAAGAATGCCTTTGAGGGATCCCTCGCTGGCGGTTTTCAGGGCAGCGTTGACGCTCTTAACATCCATCGGCTTCTCGGCGACGAAGGTGAGGTCGACGATTGAGACGTTGGGGGTAGGGACGCGCATAGAGAAACCGTCGAGCTTGCCGTCCATCTCCGGGATGACGAGCTTAAGCGCCTTGGCCGCGCCTGTGGAGCTGGGGATCATGCTGAGCCCAGCAGCGCGGGCGCGGCGGAGATCCTTGTGCGGCGCATCCAGCACCACCTGGTCATTGGTATAGCTATGGATCGTCGTCATGATGCCGGACTGTATCCCGAAGGTGTCGTTGAGCACCTTGACGATCGGGGCGAGGCAGTTGGTGGTGCAAGAGGCGTTGGATAAGATGTTGTGCTTTGCGGGGTCGTACTTGTCCTGGTTGACGCCGAGGACAAGGGTGACGTCCTCGTTGGTGGCCGGGGCGGAGATGATGACCTTCTTGACCGTGGACCCGAGGTGGGCCTTGGCCTTGGCGGCGTCTGTGAAGAAGCCGGTGGACTCGACGACGATTTCAGCGCCCACGCTGGCCCAGTCCAGGTTGGCGGGGTCACGCTCGGCGAAGACCTTGATGGTTTTACCGTCGACGGTGATGGAATCCTCACCGGCGGAGATTTCGTTCTTGAGGTTCCCGAGGATCGAGTCAAACTGGAGCAGATGGGCCAGGGTGGCCGGCGTGGTCAGGTCATTTACCGCCACGAACTCTATATCCGGATTGCCGAGCGCGGTGCGAAACACGTTGCGTCCGATGCGGCCGAAGCCGTTGATCCCAACCTTTACTGCCATGT
>CAXTVC010000053.1:0-21932 GCA_964247615.1 uncultured Acidobacteriaceae bacterium | reverse complement strand
CAAAGGTCGAAGGGTTCTGATACCGCAGGCTCGCTGCAGACGCCACCACATGCGGCAGGTGCCCGACCGCATCGGCATCGTCGCGCGTCATGTATTTGCGCGAGAGCATCTCGGTCGTCGGACGCACCCCGATAAACGGCAGCCGCGTCACCCAGAGGATGTTGGTGCCGAAGGACTCCACCAGCCCGGATACATTATTGTTCAACCCATTGATGACCGAAGAGATGACAATCACCGTCATCACCCCAATCACAATCCCAAGCACAGTCAACCCCGACCGCAGCTTGTTCGTGCGCAGCGTATCGATCGCCATGCCTACCGCTTCGCGCTGCTGTGTGACTGCCGTGGATGCCATTGGTTCCTTTGGAAGTGAATAGTGAAAAGTGAGTAGTGAATAAGGGCACTAGTCGTTCGGCTGCGTTGAGTTCCTTGCTGGACCTTGTCTGTTGTGAGGTTTTGCCCTGCGCAGGGTTGTGAGTGCTGCGTTCAGGATGCGTGTCACTTCAGTTGCTTTCGATGAGGCTGCTTTCAGTTCCGCTTCGCTGCCGAGACCCAGGCGCATCGCAAGCTCGATTTGTGTCTCCACTTCCAATGCGGAGCCTCGGGCCATTCCCAGGAAATGGGTGAATTCGCCTGAACTCAACCGACCTTGCCCCTCAGCTATGTTGCTCGCCACAGAAACAGCAGCTCTTCTGAGCTGGGAAGTCAGGCCGAACAGCTCCTCCTTCGGAAACGAACGTGTAGCCGCGTACACCACCTCTGCGAGTTCCATCGCACGCTGCCAGGCAATGGAATCACGAAACGATTGTGGCGCGCGCGTCATGGATCTCCCTCACCAACTCTGCTCTGCTCACCAAACCCGATTCCGGTTGGCCTTTCTGCACGATGCACGGCCCGTATTCACTATTCACTTCTCACTATTCACTTCTTCAAAAATCACTCCTCAACGCCACAATCGGATCCAGACTCGCCGCCTTGCGCGCCGGGTAGACGCCGAAGAAAATGCCGACCGATGTCGCTACAAATAGGCCCGCAAAAATGCTCCATACGGCCAGGCTTGAGGGGAAGCCCAGCAGAGCCGTCACGCCTTCCGCTGCGCCAACGCCTACGATCACACCGATGAGACCGCCGACCAGCGCCATTGTGGCGCTCTCCATCAGGAACTGCAGCAGCACGTCAGCGCGACTGGCGCCCAGGGCCTTGCGCACGCCAATCTCGCGGGTTCGTTCGGTCACGCTGACCAGCATGATGTTCATGATGACAATGCCGCCCACGACCAGCGAGATCCCGGCGATGGCCACGGCCACCAGCTCAAACGAGCTGGAGATCTGCGACCACAGCGACATCAGGCTGTCGCTGGTCTCGGTCGTGAAGCTGTCATCCGCGCCCGGCTGATCGTGCCGCAGCCCCCGCATGATCAGGCGCACCTCGTCGGTGGCCCGCTCCATGTTCGGCCCCGCGCCGGCCTTCACCGCAATGCTGATCGTTTTGGAGGTGCCATAGGTCTTCTGGTAGGCCGTCAGTGGGATGGCAACATAGTCGTCCTGGCTCTGGCCCAGCGTTTTGCCCTTGGCCTCCCCCAGCCCGATCACGGTGTACGGCACACCATCCACCCGGATCTCCTTGCCCAGTGGGTCCGCATCCTGCAGCAGGTTCTCCTCTACGTCCGTCCCGATGATGGCAACGTGGGTGGCATGGTCCTCCTCCGACTGCGTAAAGGAGCGTCCTTCGGTGATGTTCAGGTCGCTCATATCGGGCATCAGCGAGGTGTAGCCGCGAATCTGGGAGCCCGTGCTGTTTTGCCGCCCCACGGCAATCTTGCCCACAGTCCCAGAACTCGCCCCGACCTCCAGGCAGCTCTTGCACCCAGCGGCCACCGCGCGGTATTGCTCCAGATTCAGCACCTTGCGCTTGTTGTACTTCAAAAACTCTTCGTAGCTTGTAATCACGCTGGGCATCTGCGCCACGCTGAAGATATCCGCGCCAAACTGGTTGATCTTGGTGGCGACAAACTTGTTTGCGCCGTTCACCAGCGTCACTACCGCGATCACGCTGGCCACGCCGATGACCACGCCCAGCAGCGTCAGCACGCTGCGCAGCTTGTTCGCCCACAGCGATGACAGGGCCATCCGTAACGCGTCTTTTCGATCCATGGGCATGTGAGAAAGAGTCTACTCGCCGGCAAGCAGGTGCTTCGTTGTACGCGGGCCACCCAGAGGAGGTTCCCCGCAACCCGCCTCCCTGGCCAATCGCCCCTTAGCTGGCCGCCCTTCTAGCTGTCATTCCCCGAACCGGAGATCTGCTTTCTTACCCCGCCTCCACTCTCAAACCTTTTCATCCCTTTACATACCGCGTTCCACCGGAAGCATCCAACGGGAAGAACCTCCCGGAGATCTCGCGCTTGCCCCAGGCTTACCTAAATCGGATTGCCACTGCTGTCCCGGATCACGATGTCCACCAGGCCTTTGTCGCCTTTGCCGACAACCTGCTCGTAGCGGCGCCCAAGGCCAACACCCGCGCCCTGTTCAATCGCATGGCGACGCGCTCCGGCATTCAGCATCGCTACTCCGTGCTCACGCCGAACCAGGCGTCGACCGAGTTCCACATCAACGCCCACGACTTCTACCGTACCGGCGAGTTCCCCCACACCGCCCAGCGCATGAAGGTCTACGAGCAGTTCGCGCCCATTCTGATGCGGCGTGCGCTCGACCGCCTGGCACTCACCCCCGCCGAGCGCGCCGAGATCAGCCACGTCATCATCACCACCTGCACCGGGCTGTATGCCCCCGGTCTCGACTTCGAAGCCGTCGAGCATCTCGGCCTCCGCCCTGACGTCGAGCGCACCGTGATCGGCTTTATGGGTTGCTACGCCGCCATCAACGGCCTCAAAACCGCACGCCACATCCTGCGCTCAGAGCCCGCCTCCCGCGTCCTGATAGTCAATCTCGAGCTCTGCACGCTGCATCTGCAGGAGACCACCGACCTTGAACAAGTCCTCAGCTTCCTCGTCTTTGCCGATGGCTGCGCCGCCTCGCTGCTCTCGGCCGAAGCAACCGGCTTTGGCCTCGACAGCTTCCGCGCCGTCCTGATCCCCGAGACCCGCGAACTGATCACCTGGAAGATCGGCGGCGTCGGCTTTGACATGCTGCTCTCCGGCCAGGTGCCCGGCGCTATCGGCAAGGCGCTTGAAAGCAACGGCGACCAGGTTATGGACGCGCGAGCCAAAGCCGGTATCGCCCTCTGGGCCGTACACCCCGGCGGCAAATCCGTGCTTGACGCGGTGCAACGTGGACTCGATCTGCCAACCAACGCCCTGAACTGTTCACGCGAGGTCCTCGAACGCTTCGGCAACATGAGCAGCGCCACCGTCATGTTCGTGCTGGAACGCTTGCTCGCCGAGGCCCGTCCCGGCCAGCAGGGCTGCGCCATGAGCTTCGGCCCCGGCCTTACTGCCGAAACCATGCGATTTCACGCGGTCTAGGGTCGAACTCGCCTTAAGGCTCTCTAAAGCACCGGTGATGCATCTTTTGCAGAGGGATCCACCTCCTGTGCATCCCATAAGCAAACACCATGGCAACAACCAGCACCACCCCTGTTCTGAGTAACCCTGCTGTGCCCGATTTCCGCTACCGGCTGGATCCCGCGCTGCTTCCTGAGCTCATGGACGAGCCCTGCAGCTACCTCGACTTTCGCGGGTGTGTTCGCGACATCGCCGCAACCACACGCCTGACCCACGGCTACGCTCCCACGCTGCGCTTCTTCCGTCAGGCTCTCGCCAGGCACGCCAGCCGGGCCCCGCTGCACGTTGTGGACGTAGGCTCGGGTGGCGGGGACAGCCTGCGCCGCCTGGCCGTCTGGGCCCGCCGCCGCAGGGTCTCTGTCCAGCTCACCGGTATCGACCTCAACCCGCACGCCACCCGTGCTGCCACCGAATTTTCCGCCGGCAACGCCGACTTCAGCCGCATCCACTGGCTCACCGGCGACCTCTTTACAGAACCAGTTACGCAGGCCCCTGACGTTGTCATGAGCTCGCTCGTCACCCACCATATGCGCGATGAAGAAATTGTCCGCTTTCTGCGCTGGATGGAAGGTCACGCCCGCCTCGGCTGGTTCATCTCCGACCTCGTCCGCAGTCCCCGCGCCTACCGCCTCTTCGGTCTTCTCGCGCGTCTGATGCGCTGGCACCCCTTCATTCGCCACGACGGTCTGATTTCCATACGCCGCGCCTTTCGCGAACCCGACTGGCATCGCCTGCTGGCCGCCGCCGGCATCCCCTCCGATGCCGTGCAGGTCCGCCGATGCGCCCTCGGCCGCCTCTGCCTCACACGCCTGCGCTGAACCGGCTCTGCCCTGGGCCGTACAGTCGGGCAACGCTTCCTCCTCGTTCCTTATCCAAACCGCATATGACGAATAATGTGATTCCCAGCGGTGGCGACGGTGCAGTGGAGTTTGACGATTCGGCCGAGGCAGGCTCCGCCGAAGGCCGCCTTAGCCTGCTCCGGGCACTCGTCGAGGACATGATCCGCTCCTCCGAAAGCAGCTTCTCCAAGGAGATCAAGGTCGACGACAAGATCTGGAGCATTCGCGCAGAGAAGATCTCTGGTTAGACAGCGCCGCTGCTTTCTGTTCCCCATGAACTCCGACGTACTGATCCTTGGCGGCGGTCTGGCCGGGTGCGCTGCGGCATGCGTGCTGGCCCGCGCCGGCCGCCGCGTGATCCTCGTTGAGCGGGAACCCACCTCCCGGAACAAGGTGTGTGGTGAATTCCTGAGCCACGAGGCACTCCATCTCCTCAACTACCTGGGCATTGACCCCCGCGAGCACCAGGCACCTTCCATCAACACTGTCCGTCTCGCCTCTGGACGGCGGGTCACAGAAGCCGCCCTGCCGTTCCCGGCGCGCTCACTCACCCGTCGTTGCCTGGATTCCCTCTTGCTCAGGGCGGCAGAAAGGGCCGGAGCGCACGTCCGGCGTGGGATAACCGTCGAGTCGCTCACGTGGCACGGGGCTGAGTGGCAGGCCACCCTGAGCACCGGAGAGACACTCTCCGCACCGCGGGCTATTCTCGCCACCGGGAAACACGATCTGCGCGGCTTCCCTCGCCCACCCGGCCCGCAGGGCGACCTCGTTGCGCTGAAAATGTACTTTCGCCTTGTCTCGGACCAGGCGGTCGCCCTCACGGGTGCGGTCGAACTCCTGCTGCACCCCCACGGCTACACCGGACTCCAGCCTGTTGAGGACGGCACAGCAAACTTCACCGCTCTTGTCCGCCGCGGGCACCTTGCCACCCTGGGCGGCTGGACCGGGCTCCTCGCCGAGATCCGCCATACCAACGCCCACGCCGCCGCACGCCTCCACGACGCCCAGCCGCTGCTTGACCGCCCGCTCGCCATCAGCTCCATCCCCTACGGCTTCGTCCGACAGCAGGCACTCGCGCCGCAGCTCTGGGCGGTCGGTGATCAGGCCGCCGTCATCCCGTCCTTTACCGGCGATGGCATGTCCATCGCCCTCTACACAGGGCTGCGCGCAGGCCAAAGCATCCTGTCCAATCAACCCGCCGAAGGGTTCCAGCGAACCCTGCACAGCACCCTGCGCCCGCAGGTCTTTCGAGCCACAGCGCTTTCCCGTGCATTAGTCTACGGGCCAACCAAGAGCCTGCTCACGGCCGGAGCCCACTTGTGGCCGGGCGGTCTACAGGCAGCCGCATCCCTGACCCGCCTGCCCAAAGCTGCCTTGCAGGATCTAGAACTGAAGAGTGAACTGGCACCCTTACTGCAGGGCCGGTAGCTTTCGGAACGAAGAACTCGCCTTGAGCGCGGTATCGGTCAGCGACCGTTGCGATGCCATCCACAGCGCTACCAGCGCCAGAACACCGGAATACCACTGCGTCCGGATGAGTGCGATGGGGCCCAGAAGGTGGTGCTCGATGCTGAATCGCACGGGGTACAAGTTAAGAACCACGATCGCCACAACCAAGGCAATACGTACGGAACCTTGCGCCGTCTGATCGCGCCGCTTCTCGTTCAGCAGAACCAGCACAGGCAGCACCATGAGAATGAAGTAGTGGTTCCAGGCAATCGGGGTGAAGATGGTCACGCCGATAAGCGTGAACACAGCGCCGTAAGGAGGTGCCTGCGATCCTGCATCCGCAGCGCGCCGATCCATCCAGCCTCCCGCGGCGGCCGACGCAAGGGTGCACAGCAGCGACAGAGCTCGGAGGAAGAAGGGGAGGGAATGCGTCTTCCAGTCCAACTGCTCCCACGCACCAAAGTGCCAGGCCGTTAGCCACGCCGCCAGAGACTGCACGTTGAAAGAAACCAGCAGCACCTTTGACGTTTCGGAGAGCTCACGGAGATAGGCTCCGAACAAAGCCGGACCTGCGATCAGGTAGGTCATCGCTAGCAGAAGAACCGACGCGGCGACGAAGCTGCCGGCTGCCTTGCGCCGTCGTGTCATCAGCCAGTAAACGATCAGAAATCCGGGCGTAATCTTCACGGCAGCGGCCAGCGCCAGCAGGATGCCCGCCAGGACGGGACGCTTCCTTTCGGCAAGCATCAGCGCCAGCACGCTCAGCAGCAGAAAAAACACATGGGTCTGCAACAGGAACATCGCATAGCGGAACGGCTCGGAGATCGAGAGGACGGCACACAGGATCGCAATCGGCACAGGAGCAAACAGGCGTGGTGCCCAGTACCGGGCAGCCAGCCAGATTGTGGCCGCCATAGCCGCGCTCGCAAGCACCAGGAAGATGAAGAAGAAGGCGCGAAAATCCATCCGCGTGCACAACGGCTGGAGCGAATACGCCCACAACGGCGTTTGCACATAGGGATGCAACAGGCCGAGGGGCGCAAAGTGGGCTGCACGCCCGATGCTCTTCCATAGCGGATCCGGTACGTTGCTGAAGATCGTGACGCTATGGCTGTAAAGATGGCTCGCCTGCCCGGCCGCCACGAGCCGACAGCCCACATACGAGGACCCCAGGTCCTCGCCTACAGCATGCCGGTGCAGAAACACCGTCGTCAGGGTGAACAGCAGCAGCACCAGGGCGACCTGATACTTGGGAGTGGTCAATGTTCTGCTGAAGAAGGAAGGGGACTCTGCGATCGCACTCAAAGACTTCACCGGAACCGGGGCCTTGAAGGCGCTTCTCCCCGGTCATTTCTCGTCCCGCTGATTTTATCGGATGGGTGCGTGAGCCGCGCCGTGCCGCACGGTACAGGGCACGACCACATTCGAGGAAGCCACAGCCTCGACGCTACAATCAAGCGACTCCAGCACGGCCCGAGGTGTACCAGGTTGTTGAACGCGTCTGCGCCGAGGCCTTCGTCCTTACTCAGGACCCGCAACGTGCAGGTCCTTCTGGTCCTCCTCGTCTTCGCGTTCTTCGGCTGGGTGCGCCACCTGCACAACTACGGGGAGGATCTGGCGTCGTCCTACATCGGTTGCCGGCTGCTGGCGGCGGATGGGGGCCAGCATCTTTACAGCCACAGCTCGGACGACTTCCGAAAAGTCGATGATCCCGTCTGGGACGATATGGCCAACCGCACCGGCTATTTTCCCCTGAGGCTGCTTCATCCCTACGTGCAGACTCCGCTGTGGGCGTACTCCCTGCAACCCTTCTGCACGCGCATGAACTTCAGGCCATTCTGTGACACTTTCCTGGTCCTGTTCATGCTGTGCATGGCCGGGATGCTATGGCTGGTAGCACGCTTCTGGACGCCCGCTCTGCTTCACCCGGCATGGATGGCCCTGCTCTGTTTCGGGCTGTACCTCTCGGAACCCTTCAAGTACGCCATCTTTCTGGCCCAGACCCACATCCTGTACCTGTTCCTCACCGTGCTGGCTTTGGTCCTTGCGGAACGCCGTCAGCCCGCGTGGGCAGGCGTTCTTCTGGCACTCGCGGCGGCGGTCAAGATCACCCCCGGCTTTATCTTCTTTTACTGGCTGGCGACGCGGCGGTATAAAGCGGCGCTGGTGTTTCTACTTGCCTCGGGCGCCTTGTTCGGCACAACCATCCTGGCGGTTGGTCCAGGCTTGACGCGCACCTACCTGGAGACGCTCCGGGGCGATGCGAACGTACTTCTGCTTGCTTTCAACAATCAGTCCTTCGCCGCCTGGTGGATAAGTCTCTCGGCTCCCCCAGCTGCGGCCCTGAATTGGAACATGTACAGGCTGCCAGGGGGACTCAAGCTTATCTCTCTGCTGCTCACCGTCGGGAGCTCCGCCCTGGGAGGCTTTCTGGATAGAAGACTTCCAGATGTGGCTCCGTCGGGCGAGAACTCTCTCCGCCCGTATGGAGCGGGCTTTGCCCTGCTCGGGGCAACTCTCTTTGCCCCCCTCGCCTGGACACACTACTTTCTCCTGCTCGTTATTCCCATCATGTTTTTTGCACAGTCCTGGAGTGATCGCAGGGATCGGGTCATGTGGATCTGCATCGCGGTCGTGTTTCTGCTGAACATCTACCCCATCAGCTTTGGAGCCGTGCACTTCGTTTACGGGAAGTTCACCTTGATTCGCAGCCAGTTCTACGCGGGCATGTTCTCCATGGTTGCGCTCGGCATCGTGAGTCTGCGGCAGGCCGCCCGGCAAGAGTCTCAGGGCTTGCACGGGCGCCCCGCCGCTCGGGCAGCCGCGATAGAGTAGGCTCTGCTATCCCGACGGAAGCACGCTATTTCGGAGACCTCCACAGGCCATACGCATTTCCCTGTTGTCTCGACCGAAGCGAAGCGCAGTGGAGAGACCCGCAGGCCATATTCAAAGGCAAGCGCGATCTTCTTCTACCAAACAAGCCAAGGTGCCTGCCCTGAAGCCGGGGAGCACCGTTGCGTACTTTTGCTCCTTGTCCGCATAGAATGAAAGCTCTCATCCCTGCAGTTCATCAGCCATTCAGCGATACTCGACAACCGTTTTGATCCAGGGCTAAGTTCTCTGTTTTGAGGATTATGAGGAAAAACAGGGGGGAGGGGGTGCCCCCTCCCGAACCGGCCACGGCCACGCCGGCCGCCGTCCCGGCGCCAGCACCGGCCACGCCGCCTCTGGCGCCGCTGCACCCCGAGTCCTTTCGCGGGGCGCTGGGCACCTGGTACGCGAAGCATGCCCGCGTCCTGCCCTGGCGAGGCATCCGCAACCCCTACGCCACCTGGTTGTCCGAGATCATGCTGCAGCAGACCCGGGTGGCCACCGTGCTGGAGCGCTACGAGCTCTTTCTTCGCCGCTTCCCCACGGTCTCCGCGCTGGCGGCCGCGCCCGAGGAAGCCGTGCTGGCCCTGTGGAGCGGCCTGGGCTACTACCGGCGTGCCCGCATGCTGCATCGCGGGGCGCAGTTCGTGGAGCGGGAGCTGGGTGGTGAGATCCCCAGCACCTCCACCGCGCTGCGCACGCTGCCCGGCGTGGGCGAATACACCGCCGCGGCCATTGCCTCCATCGCCTTTGGCGAGAGCATCGCTGTGCTCGACGGCAACGTGGAGCGCGTGCTGTTCCGCATCCTTGGCCTGCCGGAGGAGAAGTCCGCCGCGGCCCGCGCCGTCCTGCTGCGCACCGCAAACTCCCTGGTCCCACCCACGCCGCCACGCCGCGGCCGCGGCAACCCCGCCGGTGACCACAACCAGGCCATGATGGAGCTCGGCGCCACGATCTGCCTGCCCCGCGGGCCCCTGTGCCTGCAGTGCCCCGTCCTGGAGTTCTGCAAGACCCGTGGCGAGCACGTCACCCCGGCCCGCAAGCAGCTGCGCAGCCGCCGCGTCGCCTGCCTGCTGGCCACGCGCAAGCGCGGCACGCGTACCGAGGTGCTGCTGGAGCGCCGCGCCGCCGAAGCCTCACTGATGCCCGGCATGCTGGAGCTGCCGCCGCTGCCGCTCGACGCGGTAACCCATCGCGAGCCCATCCTGCGGCTGCGCCACAGCATTACGGACACGAACTATTACGTAGAGGTCTTCGCCGAACCCGCTACCGACGCCGCGCACCTCGACGACCCGGACGCGGGCGCGGACACAAACCCGGACACAAACCCGGACCAGGACGAAGCGCCGACGCTGTTCAGGGCACAAGCGGAGCCCCACGATCCCGAAGCCTTCAACGAGGATGAGGCGGTCTACACAGCCGGTGCGGAGGAGAAGGGCAGAGGCTTCCGCCTGCGCGCCCAGGTCCCGGCCAGGGAGACTGATCTGCACTGGCACAACATGAGGAAGCTGCACGGCCTGCCCCTGACCGGGCTGACGCGCAAGGCCCTGCAGCGCCTCGGCCTGATGACCATGCGTGATGTGCGGCTGAGCGATGGCCGCTCCGTTTAGCCAGCGCGGAGTCCCTATACTGCAAGGACACACCCAGGCCGCTCGCAGATGGGGCGCGCTTGATGGAGGCCTTCCCCTTGCAAATCAACCTGCTTCTTCGCGGCGCCACGCTGGCTGTGCTCGGCCCGGCCCTGGGGCTCATGCTCCCGGCCCAGGAGTCCGCACCCGGCGTTCCGGCTCCCCTGACTAAGGCGGAGGCCGGCGTTAGTGCCGACCGCCTTCGCGAGACTGACCGCTTCATCTCCTCGGACCTGTTTGAAGGCCGTTACCCAGGCCTGCGCGGGGGCCAGCTGGCCGCCGAGTACATCGCCGACCAGTTTGCCGGGGCCGGGCTTGCCCCCGCCGGCGCGGACGGCAGCTATATGCAGCAGGTGAACTTTGTGGGCATGAAGGCCATACCGGAGCAGACCAGCTACACGCTGCAGCCGGCAAACGGCAGCCCCCTGAAACTGACCTATGGCGACGACTACACCGTCTCCAACCAGAGCCTGACACCGTCCGCCACGCTGAACGCACCGGTCGTCTTCGTGGGCTATGGCATCACGGCCCCCGAGTTCGGCTGGAACGACTATGCGGGCGTGGATGTGAAGGGCAAGGTCATCCTGTGCATCGTCGGTGACCCGCCGTCCGACGATCCGAAGTTCTTCGGCGGCAAGGCGCTGACCTACTACGGCCGCTGGACCTACAAGTTTGAGCAGGCCGCACGCATGGGCGCCGTGGGGGCCCTGATCATCCATCGGACCGACCTTGCCAGCTACGGGTGGAACGTCGTGCAGAACTCCAACACGTCGGAGAAGACCTACCTGCGTGATGACACCAACCCGCATGTAAAGGCGGCGAGCTGGATCCAACTCGCAGTCGCGCGCAAGCTCTTCGCGATGGGCGGCATGGACCTGGACAAGGAGTTCACTGCTGCCGGCCAGCGAGGCTTCCATGCGATCGAGCTGCCGGTCCATCTGAACGCGACCGTAACCAGCACGGTGCGGCCGTTCCAAAGCCCCAACGTGGTAGCCATGCTGCCGGGCACGACGCGCGCTGCAGGCAAGCCAGACCAGGCGGTGCTGTATACCGCGCACTACGATCATCTCGGGGTGGTTCCCGGAAAGACCGGTGACAACATCTACAACGGCGCGGCGGATAACGGCACCGGCGTGGCCATGCTGGTGGAGATGGCGCGGAGCTGGAAGGCCGCCGTGGATGCAGGGCTCGCGCTGCCGCACTCAGTGATCTTTTCCGCGGTGACGGCCGAAGAGCAGGGCCTGCTTGGTTCCGAGTATCTCGGCCAGCATCCGCCGGTGCCCGCCTCGCAGGTGGCGCTGGACATTAACTACGACATGCTTCTGCCAATTGGTGTGCAGAAGGAGATCAACGTGAACGGGGCGCAGCGCACAAGCTTCTACCCCAATGTGCAGGCGACCGCCAAGCGCTTCGACCTGGCGCTGGTGCCTGACCCGCGGCCAGAGGCTGGCTCTTACTACCGTTCCGACCATTTCTCGCTGTCACGCGTGGGGATCCCGGCGTTTTCGGTCGACGGAGGAACCCTCTACGAGGGTCACGACCGGGCCTGGGGTGAGGCGCAGGAGAAGGACTTCAACGAGAACCACTACCATAACTTTTCCGACGAGTTCGACCCCAAGTGGGACTTCACTGGCGATGCCAGGCTGGTGCGGTTTGGGATGGAGCTTGGCTGGCAGGTGATCTCGGAGGCGGGGACGGTTCGGTGGAATGCTGGGGATGAGTTTGAGGCGGCGCGTAAGGCTTCTGGCGGGCAGTAGTTTTCTAAAGCTGACGCAGAGGGCGCCAAGAGGGCCAAGGTACGCTACGGTGTTCCCTGGCCCTCTTATTTTTGTTGGGCTGGCACGATTGTTTCTGCTGGTGCGCTGCCGTTGCCTTTGGCGTCTACGGCGGTTACTGCGTAGCGATAACTCTGGGTGCGCAGAGCAGTGGTGTCGTGGAGGGCGGGCGTGGTGACTGGTTGAGGGGTCAGCAGCTGCGGCGCATCCTGCGCTGCCCCGGTGGGCGACAACGTCGCGCGCGTCACGAGGTAGCCGGTCACGCGGAGGTCGCTTACCGGCTGCCAGATCAGATCGACAGCGTAGGCAGCCGAGCCTGCCTGTGACTCCGAGGCGGAGGCCCCAAAGCCGAGGGCCGTAAGTCCCCCTGGCATCGGCGGTGGGTACACATCGTGCCAGGTGATCTCCACGGGGATGGACGGCGCGCTGCGCAGTTCCAGAGACCGTCCTCCGGCCTGGGCGACGATGCGCCGCACGGCAAGATAGCGGTAGCGAACGCCTTCGGTGACCGTGCCGTCGATGGTCTCAGCCCCCGCGGTGTTGCCGGGCTCGGCCTGCAACCAGACGGTCGTCTTGTCCCCTTTCGCGCCCTTGCCTTTCGCTTTTCTGCCGGGCAGGGACACGGTAGCGGAGGAGCCTTTTGAAGGGAGCGCCACTGTGTGGCCCGCAGTTTTCTGGCTTGCAGCCGGCGGCGTATCGAGCTGCGTTCGTTCCAGCAGCACCTCGCCTCCTCCTCGCTGCGGCGTCCATCGCAGCAGGACGCCGGAACGGACTCCCTGCGCCTCGAAGGCCTCGACCAGCGGTGGGGCTGCGCCGGCAGCCGTGTACGCCGGAGCGCAGTACCCTGCGGAATGGCCCTCGTCATTGCGCAGATCGAGGCGATAGCTGATTGGGCGGGCCCGACCGCTGGCCAGGTCGTGCGGGAGCGGATCTGCCCAGAGCAGGCTCGCCTCCGGGGCCCCTTGACGGGGCACGGGCAAGGCGACGGCAGCTTCCGGAAGGGAGACCGGCTGGCAGGGGCCTCCCACGAGCTGCCGGCAAAGGGTCGCGTGCAGTGGTCCGCTCCGCAGCGGGAGATTCTCTGTTGTTCGCGAGGGTACGGTGAAGCGAAGCTCGACCTGATCGCCGGAGCGGGTGGCGGTGAGATCCCGCACGGGCTGCGGCAGCTGCAATGAAGGAGGCCGCGGCGCTCCCGGGCTGGCGCATCCCGTGATCAGGCCCCAAACGATCGCAGGGAAACAGGCAGCGGACAGGCTGGGGGTCCTTTTTGAGGACAGACACCCTTGGGACGGCATTTGTTGAGCCTAGCACTTTGGGAACCGCCGTTTTCCGGGATCTCGCCCACCCTGGACGTCCTTATGGCGGCTCAAGCATCCCTTTCGTTTCCTCGGGACGTCTTTCTTTATATGAAACAGGCCTGTACGCAGAGTGCCTGTGAGGAGCCGCGTGTGCCGAAGAAGTCACAGACCGTTATGCAGGAAGATGTCCGCCCTGATAATTTGGGCGATCCACGTGCGGACGCAAACGGATTGGAAACGGCTGGGCCTGAGCAGGCCAGTGATCCTTTTGAGGGCGCAGGCATCGTGCCCGGGGCACCGGAAGCCGATGACGTGGAGAGCACCGAAAGTGGCGGGATTGACCCTGAGGTAGCTGAGGCCTTTATCGAAGGCAAACGCATTGGGGACCGGATCAAGTACCTGCGTCAGCGCAAGCAGATGGGTCTTGTAGAACTGGGCCGGCATACCGGCCTTTCGGCGAGTTTTCTTTCGCAGCTGGAGACCGGGCGCGTCGTCCCGACGTTGCGTAACCTGGCCCGTATTGCCATGGTGTTCTCCAAGGACATGAGTTACTTTTTTGAGCCGGAGCGGCCGGAGTTCTTCCGTGTTCTGCGCGCCGCGGAACGGCAGAAGATGCCGCAGACGGGTGTTGAAGATCCCGGGTATTTCTTTGAGAGCCTGGGCCATGTGCCGCAGGATGGCGGCATTGCCCCCTACATCGCCGAGTTCCTCACTGCGACGGACCGCCGACAGCCCCGCTCGCACGCACATGTTGGCTCGGAGTTTCTGTATGTACTTTCCGGGTGCCTGCGGCTGACCCATGACGGCCAGGTGGAAGACCTGGAGCATGGCGATGCCGTGTTTTTCCATGCCAATGCAACGCACAGCTATGAGCGGGTTGGCGATGACAACTGCGAGGCGCTGATCATTACGCTGCAGGAGCATCCGCACGGCCATCACACCGGCTCACGGGTACCCATGCGGGGATCAAAGACGGCGAGCGGTGGCGGCAATAAGAAGCGGCGGTAGGGTGTTCTAGGTTCTAGGTGTTTGAGACTCTGCATTGGAGGTGGAGGCTGAAGCTACCTTCTAGCTTGAGAAGAGCTTCTCTACTTCACCCCAGTTATTTACCCGGCGGAAGCCTGTGACAAAGGCGTTTGCCGGGGCGCTGTAGAGGATGCCTTCGCCGTGAAAGCGGCGCAGTTGGCGGGGGTTGTCGTCAATGAGGTAGTCGCCGCGCAGAATGCCTTTATCGCCGCAGAAGACGATGTGCGATGGCCGGATAAAGGGGAAGTGCTGTTTCAGCCAGTCGAACTTGGCGGTGAAGCTGGTGGGCACTTCCATCGCTGCCGTGGCGATAAAGATGTCGTGGGTCTCCTGCAGCCGTTCGAGCACGCGCTGGGCCTGCGGCATGACCTCGAGGTTGGCGAAGAAGTCGTCTGTGCGGATGTAACGTTCCAGGTGCGCGAGGCGCTCGGGTGGGACGTAATCCCAGATCCAGCGGCCGTGCAGGTCCTGGATCGTGAGCTTCTCGTTGAAGTCGCGGTTGTAACGAATGAGGTGTTCGCCGAGCGCGTCGGCGATGACCTCATCCATATCGACGCAGATAATCTTTCGTTGTGGACCGGCGCTCTGGGGCTGGCTCATTGGGCGCTCCCTGTCTGTGTCCGTCCAGCCTGTGCACGCCTCAGGCGATCACCGGCCTCCCAGGGCTTGGGTGTGTCGCGGCGCGGGTCCCAGAAGAGCAAGCGGCCACAGGTCTCGCACTTAAAGATCTCATCGTCGTGGTCGTGGCCGATGAGATCCTGCCAGCGCTGGGTCCGCACCGACATCTGGCAGGCGGAGCACTTGCCCTGCGTCGCATTGCCCAGGGCCTCGGCCAAGGCTGTGCCTTTGGCTTTTGCAAGCCGGTCATAGGTGGCGAGTGGGGTTTCGGCAATCTCGGTACGGAGCTGACGGCGTGCCTGCTCAATATCTGCCACCTGGGCCTGATCCTCCGCCGTGGAGCGGACGAGACGGGTGCGCTCGGCGTCCAGCTGTTCGCGGCGCCCGATGGCCAGGGTCGCCGCTTTCCCTTCTTCCCCTTCGAGGCTTTCCGTGCGCTCCATGGAGGCCAGTTCTTCATCCTCAAGACGAGCGACGGTGGCCACCGCAAAGGTGATTTCGCGCTCAAAGGCAGCGACCTGAGCCGAGTTCGCGGCACCGTCCAGCGAGTGACGCAGGCGGGTGATCTTGGCCCGCTGGGTGGCAACTTCGCTTTCCTGCCCGCGGCGCAGCTTTTCTTCCTCCGCCAGGGCGGAACGAACGGCTTTCAGGGCCTTTTCTGCCGTTAGAGCGGCCATTTCGGCATCCCGGACGCGACGGGGGCCGTCCGCAAGCTGAGTGCGAAGCCGGGCCAGGTCGAGATCCTGTGCCTGCAGCACGATGAGGTGCTCAAGATCCGGGTTCATCGGGCTCCTTCGTGCGTCATCTGCGGTTGTCCCGGCTCTCCGGGCGGCGCGGCAGGTCCGCAAAGCAGAAGCCTAGCACCTCACCGGAGCGCCCGTCAGTTGGTCTGGACGCGCAAGTCGCAGCAAGTCCTGTCCTTTGGACGAGTTCGACAGGAAAGCGGCATTTCTGAATCCGCTCCCCGCCCCCCCGAATCAGAAGGGGCAGAATCCTATGGCTGCCGCCGCAACCGCTGATCTGACGACTTCCTCCCTCCCTGCCCCGGTGGCCCAGCCCTGGCGGCCGAAGATCAATCCGTGGATCGTCGCGATGACGGTAACGCTCGCGACGTTTATGGAAGTGCTGGATTCCTCCATTGCAAACGTGGCCCTGCCGCACATCGCGGGGGGCCTGGGGGCCACACAGGACGAAGCGACCTGGGTTTTGACGGCGTACCTTGTCGCCAACGCGGTGATCCTGCCTGCGGGCGCCTACATGACCACGTTCATTGGGCGCAAGAAGTTCTACATGATCTGCGTGGCGCTGTTCGGCATCTCGTCCGCGCTGTGCGGGCTGGCGCCGAGTCTGCCGATCCTGGTGTTTTGCCGCATTCTGCAGGGTGTAGGCGGCGGCGGACTGGCCCCCAGCGAACAGGCGATCCTGGCGGATACGTTTCCGCCAGAGAAACGCGGGCAGGCCTTTGCCATGTACGGCCTGGCCGTGGTGGTGGCCCCAGCCATTGGACCGACGCTGGGCGGCTACATCACAGACAATTTTGACTGGCGCTGGATCTTCTTCCTTAACGTCCCGATCTGCCTGTTATCGCTCTATCTGACGCACCGGATCGTGGAAGATCCGCCCTATGTAAAGGAAGAGGTTGCGAAGTCGAAACAAGGTGGCATCCGACTGGATCTGCTGGGCTTTGGCCTGGTTGGCCTAACCTTTGGCTCGCTGGAGTTCATCCTGGACAAGGGCCAGGAAGATGACTGGTTTGCCTCGCGACTCATCACGTTCTTCGCGGTCACGATGGTGGTGGCTTTTGTGACCCTGATCTGGTGGGAGATCAAGCAGCTGCGGGACGGCAACCGTCCGCTGCTGAACCTAACCCTGTTCACCCGCAGGTCGTTCGCGATCAGCTTTGTGCTGATGTTTGTGCTGGGTTTTGCCCTGTATGGGACGACGATCCTGATCCCGCAGTTTGTGCAGACGTTGCTGGGCTATACCGCCGAGCTTGCCGGGCTGGTGCTCTCCCCGGCCGGGTTCATGATGATGGCCATGATGCCCGTGGTGGGCTTCCTTTCCGGCAAGGTGGACCCGCGCAAGCTGATTGCTTTCGGCTTCTTCGATCTCACGGTCAGCCTGCTGTATATGGCCAAGATCAACCTGGGCGTCAGCTATGGCGAGCTGGTATTTATGCGCATCTTCCAGGCCTCGGGTCTCGCCTTTCTCTTTATCCCGATCAACACGATTGCCTATGTGGGGGTGAAGCAGAATGAGAACAACGACGTCTCCGGCCTGACAAACCTTGCACGTAACATCGGGGGATCCTGCGGAACGGCCTTTATGGCGACGCTGCTGGTGCGGCGATCCCAGGCGCATGAGAGCTCAATGGTGCGGAACATGGTCGTAGGCAACCCGGCTTACAACCAACAGGTGCAGGCGCTCTCCGGGATGTTCAAGGCGGGCAACGGCACGGGCACCACCGGCGGTGTCTACGGGGGCGCTTCCTCTGGGGCAGTTCACCAGGCCCAGGGCTACATTTACAACCTGATGCACGCACAGGCCGCGACCCTGGCATACATCGACATCATCCGCTACCTGACCATCTTCTGCGGTCTGATGCTGCCGCTGTTGTTCTTTATTCCACGGCCGCCAAAGAATGCTGCGGCCAGCGCCGGTCACTAAGAACGGGCTGCCAGGAAAGAAAGAGGCGAGTGCAGAAGCACTCGCCTCTTCTTTGGCCGACTTGCCGCTTACGCGTGCGTTTGCATTACCGGGAAGGGATTGCGCTCCACGAACTGCACCTGGTGCCAGTACGGGTAGGCAAGCTTTGGCTGACTTGCCGCGTCGAGCGTCTCGATCTGCTCGGGTGTGAGCTTGATGTCGACCGCGGCCAGGTTGGCACGGAGCTGCTTTTCATCGCGTGCCCCGATGATGACCGTGGAGATAGTCGGCTTGGCGAGCAGCCATGCCAGCGAGATCTGTGCAATGGAATAGCCTGTCTGCGCCGCAACTCCATCCAGAGCGTCGACCACGTTGTAGACGTATTCAATATCGGGCAGAGGACCGGCATCCGTGACCATCTTGCTTTGCAGGCGGCTCTCCTCAGGTAAGGGCTGACCGCGGCGGATTTTGCCGCCGAGACGGCCCCAGCCAAGCGGCGACCATACCAGCGCGCCCACGCCCTGATCTTCAGCGAGCGGCATCAGCTCCCACTCATAGTCGCGGCCCACCAGCGAGTAATACACCTGGTGACCGGCGTAGCGCGCCCAGCCGTACTTCTCACTGAGATCCAGCGACTTCATGAGCTGCCAGCCGGAGAAGTTGGAGCAGGCGATGTAGCGGATCTTGCCCTCGCGCACAAACTTGTCCAGTGTGTTCAGCGTCTCTTCGATCGGCGTGAGGGCGTCAAACGCATGGAGGTGATAGACGTCGATGTAGTCGGTCCGTAGCCGGTTCAACGAGCCTTCCAGGGCCTGCGTTAAGTGATAGCGTGAGCTGCCCACGTCATTGGGGCCCTTGCCGCTGCGGAAGGTCGCCTTGGTGGAAATCAGGACGTCCTCACGCTTCAGGTGGTTGATGGCCTGCCCCAGCACCTCTTCGCTTGTGCCGTCGGAGTAGATATCGGCGGTGTCGAAGAAGTTACAACCGGCTTCCATGCAGATGTCGATGAGCTTGCGCGCCTCGTCCACCTGGGTGCTGCCCCAGGCCTGAAAAAACTCGTTGCTGCCACCAAACGTACCGGTCCCGAAGCAGAGCTCGGGAACCTTCAGGCCGGAACGGCCCAGCTGACGAAATTGCATAATCCCTCTTGAGTGAAGCGGATAGAGGTGAGCCTGGCGATGTCGGGCGAGGCGTCACTTCGTATGGCGGGTTGGATGCGACGGGTGCGCCAGAGGGCTTGCGGCGAAGTCCCGGTCCAGCCCATGTTGCGCCGCCGCCGCGTCCAGACTGGCCTGCGTGCGGAAGAACTGGTGGTGCGGGTTGGAGCCTGGAAAAAAGCGGACTACGACCTCGGGCGACTCCACGGCATCCTTGCGTCCATCGTGGAAGGGGTAGCCGAGCGATTGCAACAGGTGCAGCGAACCCTCATCGCCGGAAGGGTTGCCGTCGTCGCCCACGATGGCGAAGACGCCCCGATGCGTTCGGCGAGAGTACACCGCTACAAAGTCTCCGAGCCGAGCCCCCTGCCGTTTGGCCTCGTCGCCGAGCACCACGTAATTGATGAGCGTGGCATTTACATAGCGGGATAGATCGCGCTCCTGTCTTCGTGCAGGATCCGTAAAAGCGGTTTGCGAGATGTACAGCCCAGGGTAGGGGTCGTGCGGACCCTGCAGGACGGGCACGTTCGGCCGGTCATCCTCGGTGAGATACCCGACGATCTCCGCCCTTGGGATACCCCGGTAGTGAGCGTGCTTGAGCGAGTCGAGCGCCTGGCTGCCAGGAGGCCCGTACGCATTGGGCGAACCGTCAACATCCACATCCATGCGGTGGGTCAGCAGCTCAAAGGAATGTCGCGTCTGCGCCGCCATTACAAGCGGCGGGGTAAGGACCAGAAGCAGAGCCAGGCCGGGGTTAACGAATCTTCGAACGGGGCATCCTCTCACACCGGGTTAGACGGAGAGTGATGACCGCGCAGACGCGAGGTGTCGGCATTTTGTGCCCGACAGTGATTGATGCAGCGAAAGATCCGGCTGGAAGCTCAGGGAGCCTGGGGGAGCGGGGTTGCTGGAGTGGCTGTTGGCGTGGCCAGACCGAAGAACATGCGCAGGCTGTTTCCATTGCGTACCGCCAGCCAGAGATTGCCGCTGGCATCGGGAGCGATGGTGTAGTCGGAGGACATGGCGGCGTCCAGACCGAGACCGGAGGCGGGGCTCAGCGGCGTACCCGGGGCCACTGTTGTGCCGTTGCCGGCAATCTCACTGAAGGTGCCATACTGTGCGCCGTTCGCGCCGTTGTAGTTGGCTACCCAGAACTGCCCGCCGGCATCCACCGCCCCCCCGCCCGGCGAGTTCAGACCGCCGCCGGTCTGTTCATTGAGCAGCACCGACCCGTTGGGCGCAACCTCACTGAAGGAGTACGTGGACGAGCGCCCGGAGGGGTAGTAGTTGGTCGCCCACACGTTCCCCTGCGGATCGAGCTTCACGGACTGTGCACCATTGCAGCACGCGACCAGCTGCACGGAGCCATTAGCGAGCATGTGCACGATGTTCCCATCGCCCTGATCGCCCACCCACGCGCCCCCGGCGGTGTCTGAGGTGAGCGCTACGGGGAACGTCGCGCGGCCCCCACCGAGGTTCTTCAGAAAGACACCGTTCAGGTCGTAGGTGGTGACCGTGCCGCCCACGTAGTTGCCGATGAGGATGGAGCCGCTTCCGGCAGGGTCGGCGGCCAGGGACTCCGGCCAGTTCAGGGTGCTGTCATAGAACTGCCCGACGAGGGTTCCGGGCGCGGAGGAGCTCGCTCCCTGGAACTTGGCCACGCTGCCGACCGTGCTGCCGGTGTTGACGTTTTCTGCGCTGCTGACCCAGACATCGCCATTCTTATCAACGACCAGGCCGTAGGCTTCGGTCTGCAACCCTGCCCCAAACGGCGAGCCAGCGAGTGGCGTACCTTGCGGCGAAAAAGCCACGAGACCGGCTGCGTGTTGACCACCGTAGTTGGCC
This sequence comes from uncultured Acidobacteriaceae bacterium, assembly GCA_964247615.1. Taxonomy (GTDB): domain Bacteria; phylum Acidobacteriota; class Terriglobia; order Terriglobales; family Acidobacteriaceae; genus Granulicella. Next base: position 1,260 of record CAXTVC010000053.1, on the reverse strand, counting down.
ACCCACACGTTGCCGGAGCCATCGAGGGCAAGCTGCGTCGGCTCTACCAAGCCGCCGCCCGTTACCGAGAGGCTCATTGTCCAGTCACTGGGTGGGGAGGTCAGCGTGGTGGGGTAGGGCGGCGTGGAAGTGATCGCGCTGAACACGGCGAGAACATTGCGGCCGGGGTTTCTCACGATGCTCAGCAAGGCCCCGAGCACATCCGTCGGTGCGGTGCCCCCGGCGGCGGTTGCCGCGGCAAACAGCGGGGCGCAGGCCGTGCCGCCATCGGAGTTCACGCAGGGGGCGATCGCATCGGCCAGCGCATAGAGCTTGCCGGTTTCGACGCTGAGGTTGGAGGCCAGTTGCGGCGCGAGGCCGGTGAAGGGATCGGCGAGCAGCCCCGCGTCCAGAAAGGCATTGGCGATGCCCTGGGCGTTGGTTCCACTCGCGCCGATGTGGTCATACGCCGCCATGAACGGGGCCAACGCGTACGCCGCCGCCACCGTGGACACCTCATTGAGGGAGACAGAGCGGCCGGCATCCGCAGAAAGGGCGCCGCAGCTGCCCAGCGCCGAAAGCAGCACCAGCGCGGGATTGTTCACGTTGGACGAGAAGCCTGGGTTGCCGCCGCGCGCGACGAGGTACACCTGTGTGCCCGCGGAGGGACAGGTGTAGTCGCCCGTGAACGTAAAGGCGCCGTGGCTGTCCGTCATGACAGGTGTTGTGAGGAGGTTGGTGGCGACGGATCCATTGCCGGCGGTGCCCACGGCGAAGAGCTGAACCGTGGCCCCGGCGACTGGTTGCACGCCGCCGTGCACACTGCCCGTGATGGCCAGGGGGTCGCTGCTCGCAATAGTGACCGTGCCGACACCGCAGCCGGTGAGCCCCAGAGACCCGGCCAGAACGCAGGCGAGCGCGCCTGAAAGCAAGAGGCGCCGGACGAACTCTGCGGAGGGTGGCATGCGGGTGCCCCCGATTTTACGATGGCAGGGGTAACGTGACCGTGCCACAAAAGATGCACGTCCTGATGGCCAGGACGTTCGGAGAACAGTGTGTGCAGGCGGCTCGTAAGCCGAATTCTGTTCTAGACGGTCATTCCTCTAGGCCATGCATTGCTGCATGGCTCAAGCAACCTACCCGCAGGTTCCGGCTGTTCTCGCTTGCGGTTGAACTCTCTTCGCCTGTGGCGCAGCGGGCCGCTACGCAGCCCCGCCTGAAGAGGAGCGGATGGCTTTCCTGCCTATTTGGTCTTGCTCCGTGTGGGGTTTACCGTGCCGT